>NZ_JAEPRF010000019.1:32807-64012 GCF_022501545.1 Macrococcus sp. PK | reverse complement strand
ACCGAAGGTATCAAATTGATAAATCCATGTTCTTAGTATTGAAGGTTGAATATCATATTTTCTACCCAATGAATCATAGCCAATATTTCCATCTTTATATTCTTTAATAATTCTTAATTTAAAATCAAGTTCATGCTTTTTATTCAAAATAAACACCCCTAAAGTTGAATTTTAAGGTTCAACTTTAGGGGTGCACTTCAAACATTGTGTTCGGCTTTTTTTGTAACTTTTCTCACACCTCATGTTCTTAAAACCAGATAGCTTCGTTGTAATTATGACATCTTTTCAAATTCACTCCTTTTTTCAACACAAACACTATATATAGTATTAATATTTATTTGAAAACACAATATATAGTAGGTGATGAAATGTTAACTGAAACAACTGATTTGAAGGACAGCTTAGAACGTTTAATAAATAGACATCCAGAAGTCGTTCATGAGAATGCAAACAAGGATGCGAATGTCTTTAATACACTGCGTGATTTAACTGCTGGTACTGTTGCGAAATCACTCGGCCGTGATATGCTACCGAAACATGTTAAACACGCTCACTTAAACGGTGATATTCATTTCCACGATTTAGATTATCATCCTTATATGCCGATGACGAACTGCTGTTTAATTGATATTCCTAATATGCTGGCTCATGGTTTTAAGATTGGTAACGCGAAAGTTGAATCACCAAAATCGATTCAAACTGCTGCAGCTCAGATCGCACAAATTATCGCTAATGTCGCCAGCAGTCAGTATGGTGGATGCTCAGTAGATCGTATCGATGAAGTGCTAAGTCCTTATGCTGCTTTAAATGCAGAAAAACATCGTCAAACTGCACAAAAGTATGCCCAGCAAGATAAACGGCAACAATATACCCAGCAAATGACCGAAAAAGATATTGATGATGCCATCCAGTCGCTTGAATATGAAATTAATACACTTTATACAAGTAACGGGCAAACACCGTTTGTAACTTTCGGCTTTGGATTAGGAACGGATAAGTACAGTGTTATGATTCAACGTGCAATATTAAATACGCGGATTGCAGGGCTTGGGGCCGATCAAACGACTGCAATATTTCCAAAGCTTGTCTTCAGTTTAAAAGACGGAGTGAATTTAAAGCAGAATAATCCAAATTATGCGATAAAACAATTGGCTATCGAATGCGCTACAAAACGCATGTATCCTGATGTATTAAATTATCAGGCGATAACAGAGATGATTGGCGATTTCAAAGCACCGATGGGTTGTCGAAGCTTCCTGAATGCTTATCAGGAAGATGGACAATTTATCAACAATGGCCGTTTCAATCTAGGTGTCATAACGCTTAACTTACCTCGTATTGCATTATTAAGTAATAATCCGGATACATTTATGACCATGTTGCATCAAAGATTGGATATTGTACGTGATGCTTGTCTGTTTAGAATTAATCGATTAAAAGATGCGTGACCACAAAATGCCCCTATACTTTATCAATATGGTGCATTCGGTAAAAGACTACATGCCGACGAAGACATATCAGCTTTGTTTGATAATCGTCGTAGCACTATCAGTATCGGTTATATGGGATTATATGAAGTTGGCGCGCATTTATTTGAGAAAGACTGGGAACAGAATAAAGATGCTTATGACTTTATATTAAATATATTAAAGACGATAAAATCATACGCTGATAACTTAACCAATCAATACGATATTCAGTTCAGTGTATATGGTACACCAAGTGAATCTCTAACGGACCGCTTCTGTGCACTCGATTTTGAACGCTTTGGCCCTGTGGTAAACGTAACCGATAAAGGGTATTATACGAATTCATTTCATTATGATATCCGCAAAAATATTACCCCTTTCGAAAAAATTGATTTTGAAAAAGACTTCGCGCGTTATTCCACAGGCGGATTTATTCATTATTGCGAATACCCTTCGCTTGTCCATAACCCTGAAGCGTTAGAAGCAGTATGGGACTATGCTTATTCACGTATCGGTTATCTCGGTACGAATACTCCGATTGATCAATGTTTTGAATGTGGTTATTCCGGTGAATTTCAATCGACGGCTACAGGATATGTCTGTCCTGAGTGTGGAAACAATAATCCTGAAACGACAGATGTGGTCAAACGTACTTGCGGTTATCTCGGACAGCCTTTAAAACGTCCAATGGTAAAAGGACGTCAAATTGAAATTGCCACGCGTGTCAAACATATGTCGACAAGAGATGATTTATTATGACGTATGAAGGTATGGGATATGTTGCCAGGATAATGAATTGTGTCGTTACAGACGGAACAGGCATGCGTGTGTCTGTGTATGTATCCGGCTGTCACTTTCATTGTCCCGAGTGTTTCAATGCAAGTATCTGGTCATTTAATCATGGAGAACGCATCACAGAACAGAAAATCGAAGAGATATTAACCTTGCTTGATAAAGATTATATCAGCGGACTTTCTCTACTTGGTGGGGAACCGTTAGATAATTTAGCTGTTATTCAACCACTTATTTCAGCATTCAGAAAGAAATTCGGGAATAGAAAAGATATATGGATGTGGTCAGGATATATGATTGAGTATATTAAAAATATACCAGTGCTAGCTGAAGTTTTAAATAATATCGATGTACTTGTTGATGGTCCCTATGTCCATAGCCTATTTCAGCCAAACTTAAAGTTTCGCGGGTCACTTAATCAACGTATCCATTATTTAAACAAAGGTAATATATTACATGAAAAATAAATAATGTTTTTTTATTTATTTAAGATATAATGTAATTAATATTATTTAATGGGAGTTTAACTAATGGATAAATATCAAATTAAAGCACTTGCACTTTCTGTATTAACTGCATCACAATTCGTTCTACCTACAGCTGTACTTGATCATCAAATACCCGAAGCACAAGACGGCGTCGTGAACTTAAAATCAGTCGGTGACGTACTCGTTCATGGTCATGTGGCACGTCATGCACAGACGGCAAATGGTTATGACTTTAATCCAGGATTTGAAGCGGTTAAACCGATGATTGAGAACGCTGATATTGCGATCGCTAACCTTGAGACACCCATCGCTGCAAATGAATTAGGTCTAGGTGATTATCCTACATTTAATTTGCCCCCTGAAGTCGCACAGGCCATTAAAAATGCTGGATTCGATATTGTCTCAAATGCGAATAACCACGCACTCGATCAGGAACAAAAAGGGTTACATATCTCTTTAGATTACTTAGATAAAATGCACTTACCATATGTCGGTGCTTATCGCAGTCAAGAAGATCATGACACGCCACGTATCATCGAAGAAAACGGTGTAAAACTCGGATTTTTAGCATACACTTATGGGACAAATGGGCATGAACCAGCTGCTGATTATGATGTGAATTTTATCGATCTAAAAAAAATGAAAAAAGATATCGAAACATTAAAACCACAAGTTGATGGCGTTGTTGTCTCATTACATATGGGTACAGAGTATCAGTATCACGAGAATCAAGAGCAACGAGATGTAGCACAGGCGCTAACGGATTACGGTGCAGATATCGTCCTTGGTGGACATCCTCATGCTTTAGAGCCGATGAAACAGGATAAAGATAGCTTTATCATCTATAGCCAAGGTAATTTCTTTAGCGGTCAAGGTCAAATGCAGACACGTCTGGGCGGGATTTTATCTTTAGATATTAAGAAAACAAAAGATGGCGTTGAAGTAGCCTCAGGTGAATTCTTACCCACATACAATGAAGGTGATTATAACGCTGGCGGCTACAAAACTGTACCTTTAATGCAGTCATCACTTGATGATAGTACGAAACAAACGCAGTTTAATTTTATTAATGATTTAATGACAACGTATCCTTCAAAAGTGAAAGTTGTGGAGAATTTATCACATTAAAGTAAAAATACCTTGTATTTTACGTAAAAAGTATTATAATAACCTTCTACACATAGAAAGAAGGATGAATATGTCACTATCAGTTGAAGAACGTAAAGTTACAAGTACAGAATTATACGCTCATCTAAACGATGCGACGTTATCTATTGCCACAATCGCAGAACATTTTAATTTAACATCTCAGGATATTACAGCAATTTTAAATATGGATAATTCGCAAATGTCTACAATACTTCCAACGAATGAATTTATTCATCTCGTTTGGGATGTTAGAGATTTTATCAACGATGAACTTCGTACACACGGGATTACGCCAAAAGAATATAGTTATTTAAAAGGTATGAAAACCGATTATTGGTTTTTACAATAATACTAAGGAGAGACAAGCATATGCTCATCTCTCCTCTTTTATTTATACTTATATTTATAACACAATATGCATTATTTTCTACGTGCAGAAATAATAAGCATCATCGGCCTTCTTAATTCATCTTTCATCTCAGGCACTTCATCTAGTAGCTTTTCACTTGGCTCAGGTTCAGATATGCCCTTAATCACGAAATCGTTATCAATCAGCACACTTAAGTAATGTGAAAGTGTTCGATGATATTTCCTTACTTCTTCCCCAAGAAATTGTGTCTCACGTTCGCCCTCTTTATAATAATTGTCAACCGGCCAGAACAATTTATTGCCTGCCTCATCATAAATCCAGTCCTGACTACCTTCAGCTGTAAATACAGGATGTTCTACACTAAAGATAAATGTACCGTTAATCGTTAATACTTCCTTAACCTGCTCGACAACATCTTTAAATGACGGTAAATAATGTATCGCTAATGAGCTCATTACTACTTCAAATTCATGTGGTTCAAAGTCTAATTCATCCATCGACTGATTAATAAAAGTAATCTTATCTGCATCCGGCTGTACCTGTGCACGCTCTAACATCTTTTCAGAAATATCGATTCCGACAACTTTCTCTGCGCCTTGTTCTACAGCATACTGGCAATGCCAACCGTAACCACAACCTAAGTCCAGCACAGCAGCACCATTTAACTCGGGAAGCATTTCTTTAAAGCTCTCCCATTCGCCAGCTGCTTCTAAACCTTTCTTTGAGCGTTCCATTTCGCTATATTTATCGAACAATGACCGATTATCATACATATTATTGTCCATAGGCACTCCTTTAAGTATCTTATTAGCATTTACTTTATCAAAATTATAATCGTTTATAAAGTTTTTTGAATAGTATTTAAAAAAAGAACAAACAATAAAATCATAATGATTTTCAATGTTTGTTCATCAGTTGGTATACAAATTTCTTCACTTCGGTAACGCACTTTTCTTGTCCTCTGCTGAGTCACTCATCGGTAACGCTTCACTACCGTTTGCTGTATATACGACAATCTCTAGAGATGACGACTCACTCGTTGGTGATTGGTTTGTAGTATCTGGTTCAACCATTGCTTCCATCTGGACGTTATCCTCAATAGATTGTACACCATAGTACGCTCTGTTAAAGTATGTATTTCCTTTTGAGAAATCAGTATATCCATCTTCTTTTAGTGCAATATCTTTTGTCGTAATCGCTGAAGCTATTTTACCAAATGACTGAATATATTTATCATTTGCTTTCTTAACTTCTGCATCTACTTTTTTAATTTGGGGCAATTCTTTTGCCGTTTGAACTTTCACTTCGTATTTGACAACGATATTTTTCACTTTTGTAAGTTGCTGTTCAACATCTTTTTTATTATCATATACAGTCATCGTATTAATGACACGATCCATCTCTTTCGAATATTCTCTAACGGTATCAACATATTCATATTTCGATGTAATAGGTTTTACTTTCGGAATTTTCGAAGCAACTTCTATTGATATTTCTTTTTTGAGTTGTTGAATGTTTTCGTCTGCAATTTGTTTATGCTGTGGTTTTATTTCTTTAGGATTACTTTGTATAAATTCCATCTCAACAGTAGGTGTTGTTTGTTGATTCGTAGATGATGCTTTCTCTGTAGATGTTCGTGCAGCTTCTTCTTCATGACAGCCTGTGAGTATTAGGGTTATTGTGCACAATGCTATGATTCTTTTCATGCATCCTCCAAAAATATCCTTAAGTTTATCAGTACTCACATATTTTAACATAACGCTATCAGATTGTAACTAGTTTTGAAGGAACAATTTAACCTCTTTTACAAAATCATCGTATTGTTCATATAACAACCCATGGCCACTATTTTCATAAATCGACAATTTGCTGGCAGGTAATAGTGCAGCGAGCGCTTCAGCTTCTTCAACCGGTACTAATTCATCATATCTACCGCTCATCACGAGCGTCTTTACTTCAATCACATCAAGCTTTTGTGGATTATAATCAACAGTAGAGGTGATGACTGCATCCTCTTCTTTTTCAGTCATACTACTTTGTGTATCTTTCATCTTCTTATAATATTTTTTTACTGTTTTAACATCTTTAAACATATAGTCTTCCAGCATAGCGTTACGTTCTTTACGTGACATCGTTCTTAATATACTTGCATATTGATTATGAAATTCACGCTCAGCTTCGTAGTAACTTCTTATTCCCGTGCTAATCAATATCAGCTTGTTTACATATCTCGGATATTTAGAAGCGATGGTTGCTGCTACAGAACCACCGAGTCCAAATCCTAAAAAGTGTGCTTCTTTAATATACAAAAGATCCAGAACGGTTAATACATCTTCTACATAATCGTCCATATGAATTTCTAACGGTTTATCACTAAATCCATGACCACGCAAATCTATTTTAATAATTTGAAAATTTTTCATAAAAGTCGTATCGAAATCATCAAACATTGTTGTGTTCATAAATTGGCCATGTAGCATCACTAGTGGATACCCTTTTCCAATGAGTTCGTAATGAACAGCTATATCATTATTTGTTAGCGCTAGTTCCATATTCTATCCCTCTAGTCTCTTGTAATTTTTGCAAATTCTAATACATCTGAAGCTTCGTCGTATTTATAATCATTAACGTACTCTACGACTTTAATCGAGCAATGCGCTTTAATCGTTACATCATCTGCACGCAGTAAATCACAAACTACATTTTCTACACTTGCATTTACTGCATCGATTTCACGTACTGTAAGGATTGATGATTCATCTTTAAAGATGAGCTTTTCTCGTTCTGCTTTCACCGTAAGTTCGTCGCATATAATATAGCGAATGTTACTTACTTCAGCGACAGTGATCGTTATGTTTTCTGCATTCAGCTCTTCATCCAGCCGCACTGATCCATTAGACTGAAATGTAGTGGCTTTTACTGGTCCCATACCAATAAATGCACCTTTATTTTGAATATCATTCACTTTTATTCCACGCTTTAAGTCCACCGTTCCCTTGTTATTGATTGTGTCGATAATTGCTTCATCCTGTACAGCAATATAGCCATCTTCTCCAATTACAAGTTCATTCGTTTCAAGTGTTCCTTCAATGACTAATTCACCATAAACTTTCAAATAAGGTACATTTAATTTACCTTCAATTTTTAATACACTATCTTTCTCAATGAATAATTCATTGGCCTCAACACTTGAAGTAACTAATGAATTTCCTTCAACATTGATCGTCTCAAATATACCACCTGTAACTGTTTCATCTTTCCATACGACATTCATCTATATCGTCTCCTCACCTATAATATTAAATAACTCTGATAAGTCTTCAATTCGATAGTCCATCATTGTTTCACCAGGGGCTTTAAAATAATGATTATCTTTAAATACTGTCTTCATTCCTAAACGGTGGGCTGCTTCGATATCATTGACCGGATGGTCACCAACAAAAATACATTCCTCCGGTTTAACGCCGAGCTTATCACACATCATCATAAATATTTCCGGTTCAGGTTTTCTGTAACCTACCGCCTCTGAAATTAACGTTTCTAAAACATATTTCTCTATACCCAAAACATCGATAATATAACTTTGATGTGACACCTTACCATTTGTAATAATACCTATTTTTAATCCTCTATTTTGAATTCTTGAAATAATATCTTTTAAATCAGGATAACCTGTCGCAAACTTCGGATAATTTAAATCATAGTCCAGCAGTAAATCCTTCTTTTCGATGTAATGAATATCAAGTTGATTAAGCAATGCTTTATATACACGATCTTTTTTCACATAACCGTGTTCATCGTATGCTATAAAATAATTGATATAGTCATTTTTTTGTACATGCGTAAAATATCCTCTATATCTTTCAAACTGATCTTCTAAAAATAATCGTAACGAACGTTCTCGATCAAGTAATGTACCATCCAAATCAAATATGATTGCTCTTTCCATCTAAACCCCTCCAGTTAACAATAGTATAGCCTATCTGTTAAAATGAAATCGACTAAAATGACGAGGTGACTAATGAACTGGAAAAAAAGACGTATCATCGACAAAACGGATTATCGTGTATTTCAAGTCAATACGACAGAATTTTCTTATCAGGCACAAAGTGCTGAATTTTATCAGATTGAGGCCCCGCATTGGGTAAATATTATCGCAATACATAATGATTGTATCGTCATGATCAAGCAGTTTCGTATCGGCATAGAAGATTATATACTTGAATTACCCGGCGGTATCGTTGATCCCGATGAATCCCCATTAATTGCTGGTCAAAGAGAACTCAGTGAGGAAACTGGATATATCGGCGAGGCGCAAGTGATTGGCGTTATGCATCCGAATCCAGCTTTATTTACAAATCAATTAACAACCATTTTAGTGACCAACAGCAAGCAAAGCGGGACTATTTCCCGAGAAATATTTGAAGATATCGAAGTCGTCCTCGTTCCAATTAAAGACTTAAAAACAAAAATAGCGCATGGCGAAATCACCAATGCGCTTACTTTAGCGAGTTTAATGCAATACTTTAGTTTATAGTATTTCTGTTTTGTTTCAAAATAATCCATAGTAATAGTGGCATACCCATTAAACACATCATGATTGATACAGGAATCTGTACCGGATAAAGCATTGCTCTGCCCAGAAAATCTCCCGTTAAGACGAGTAATACTGCTAAAAGTAATGTCAGGTTCAGTTTTACAAGATGGTTTCCTTTAAAATTCAGTTTTACAAACGGCGGAATAATCATACCGACAAATCCAATAATACCTGTCATACTAATGAGCACAGCACACATAATACTCGTTGTAATGAGCAGCATATAGATGATTGTATTCGTTCGTAAACCAAGTGCAATTGCTCGGTCTTGTCCTAATCCAAGTATTTCAATTTGCTGCTGTAAAAAATAAATAATCATCATACCCACAATAGTTAATGGTAATAAAACGATAACATCTTTAAAACTTACCGTGTTTATCGAGCCAAACAAATAATTCATGATGTTGGATGATTTCTCCGGAAACATCAGCATTAAAACATAAACGAGGCTGGAAAAGAAGAAGTTAATAAACATGCCGATCAGTATCATCCATGTTGTCTGTGAATTAAATTTATGATTTAAGCTGGTAAGGATCACTATCAGTAACGTTATCATACTGAATAAAATACTAAATATCGCTGTCATCGTAATGCTAAATCCTAATACGATGGAAAGTGCACTCCCAAAACTTGCACCACTGGCAAGTCCTAACGAAAAACTATCTGCAAGATAATTATTTAATACGGTCTGAAACACATATCCTGTAATGGAAAGAATGATTCCGACGAGCATACCCGTTATAATTCTTGGTAGTCTAATTTCAAGTAAAATTGTCCTACCCATTGAATCCGTTACGTCCAGCAATCCAAAGTTGTCATAAAATAACGATAAACATGTCACAATAATAATAAGCGACAATACGATAATATTATTTTTCATGTGCGATAGCTTTGGCAATGGTTTCCATACCTTGTGCGATTCTTGGTCCCGGACGTGATACAGTATCCGGATCAACGGCATAGATTTGATTTTGTTTTACCGCTTCAACATGCTTAAATCCGTTTCTTGATTTTACTTCTTTGATTAATGCTTCATTTGACAGACCACTCGTAGAAATAATGATATCCGGATTTTTCTTAACGATTGCTTCCGAACTCACCGCCTGGTACCCTTCTATGCCACTAAATATATTGACTGCACCGAGTTGTTTCAATAAATCATTCATTAATGTATGATTGCCACCCGTATAAATGTCGGGGTGTGATGAAATTTCCAGAAATACTTTTTTACCCTGGACATCCTTTTTGTAATTAATCGCAGTTTCTTGAATTTGACGTTTAATATCTTTTATCAACGCTTTGCCTTCAGCTTCTTTATGTGTGACAGTAGCAATTTGTTCTATGCTTTTATATAGCGAATCAAATGAATTAGCATCCTGAACAACGACGACTTTAATACCTTTTGATTTCAACTTTTGTAAGGTTTTCTCCTGTGCTTTTTCCATCGATTGATGTGCAAAGACCATTGTAGGCTTCGCCTTTAATATCGCTTCATAATCAAGCTTCATCCCATCAAACTTTTCTTTATCTTTCACTTGTTTAGGATAATCATCTACTGTCGAAACACCGATAATCTCTTTATAGACGCCTAAATCATAAAGAATTTCTGTATTGCTTGGTATTAACGAAATAATACGTTCCTTAGCGTCAGACTGCTGTACCTTCTCTGTTGTATTACACCCTGAAACGATGAAAAGTATAGCCATCAAGAGTATAAATAACGTTTTCTTCATAAATCCTCCATCTATTCAATTTTTGTATAATTATACCATATGCAATATCTTTCTTACAAAATACAAAAAGCGTTAGTCATAAGTCTTAGTCCTCTTCTGTTTAACAGCTTAAACGGCGGAACAGAGGTTGCCCCTACTACAAAAACCGAAGAAAACTATAAATCAAAGAGCGATTTATTCGTTTTCTTCGGTTTTTGCTTGTGGTAAAACACTTCAGTTCCAGTCTCTAGTTGCTACATCTTTTCAGGGCTTGAAACGCCAATCAATGTTAAAGCATTGTGTAATGTAATTCTTGCTGCTTCAATTAACGCAACATGTGCTTTAGATTTTTCTAAGTCGTCAGTTAATACTTTCTCAGCATTATAGAATTTATGGAAATGTGCTGCTAAATCCTGAATATAATTTGTAATACGGTGTGGTGCACGTGCTTCTGCTGCCTGATTGATTACCGTTTCAAAATCAGCGATACGTTTCAACAATTCAAATGCTTTGTCATTTGTAATTAAACTAAAGTCTGCGTCAGCAGAAGGTGTGATACCATTTTCAGCTGCCTGACGTAATATCGAACAAATTCTCGCATGTGCATATTGCGCGTAGTAAACAGGGTTGTCACTTGATTCGCTCTTTGCAAGTTCCATATCGAAATCAAAGTGTGAGTCAGGGCTTCTCATCGTTAAGAAATAACGTGCTGCGTCAATACCTACTTCATCCATGATGTCTCGCAACGTAATGGCGTTACCTGTACGTTTACTCATCTTAACTTCCTGGCCATCCTGCAATAAACGTACCATCTGCATCACTTGTATTTCTAAACGTTTAGAATCTGTACCGAAAGTTTCAAGCGATGCTTTTAAACGGTTAATATAACCATGATGGTCTGCACCGAATAAGTTAATTAACGTATCATAGCCACGTTCAATCTTATCGTAGTGATACGCAATATCCGGAAGGAAGTACGTATAGCTGCCATCTTTTTTAATCAATACGCGGTCTTTATCATCGCCAAACTCAGTTGTACGCAACCAAGTTGCACCGTCTTCTTCAAATAAATAACCATTTTCGCGCATCTTATCTAATGCTTTATCGATTTCTTTATTTTCATAAAGTGAAGTTTCACTGAACCAATTATCAAAATGAACATTAAATTCAGTTAAATCTTTTTTAAGTTTATCCATTTCATAATCTAATCCTAGCTTACGGAAAGCTTTAATACGCTCATCCTTGTCAGCATCTTTGTATTCCGGATGCTCTGCAGCTAACTTTTTACCGATTTCAATTATATCTTTACCGTGATAACCATCTTCAGGCAGCGCCATTTCTTGACCTAATGCCTGGAAATAACGCGCTTCGATAGAATATGCTAAGTTTTCAATCTGTTTACCGGCATCATTGATATAGTATTCGCGTAATACGTCATATCCTGCTGCAGATAATAAGTTACATAAAGTATCACCCACCGCAGCGTTTCTTGCGTGACCAATATGTAAGCTTCCAGTTGGATTCGCCGAAACATACTCAACTAAGATTTTTTCATTTTTAGGTTGCTCTGCTTTACCGAAGTTATCTTTTTTATTTAACGCTTCCGTAATGATGCCAGTAAGATATGCATTATCCATATAGAAATTAATAAATCCAGGACCTGCGATATCAATTTTAGTGACATTCGCTTTCTTAACATCTAAATGATCTACAATCGCCTGTGCAATTTCGCGCGGATTTTTTTTAGCAAGTTTTGTTAATACCATGGCGATATTTGTTGCATAGTCACCGTTTTTAGTATCTTTCGGACATTCAATTTTAATTTCCGGCACTTCTGTTACAAGTTCTGCTTTTAATATCGCTTGTTTAATTTCTTCGATCAATGTTTCTTTTTGTTGTTGTACGATGTTCATTATACTCGCTCCTTATATTCTATATCGTATGTATAACTGCCCAGAACAGTTTGATTATTTACAATGGTATATTGAATGTAAACTCTACCGGAATGTTCATCAGACTCAATGAGCATTTGATTGGTTGTAACTTCCATAACAGTTTTTTGATTAGCCAGGTGATACATATTTTGTGTTGTCTCGTATGGGACAAACAGGAAATCTAAAGTTAATTGACCCTTTCGATTGATACGCACCCGTTCATCCTCAATTTTAACACGTACGTCAGTAACAATATCATCGATTGTTTCCTTATACATGATGTATGTATGTGCTTTTTTTATGAGTGTACCTGTAGTATTTAATTCAAATGTCTCCGTACCTTCACCATCTGTGATTTGTTGCTTTATATGAATCTCTATATCCAAGTTGATCACCCACTAATGATTATAACAAAATTTGCATAAAATTAAAGAAAGCAGGTATAAAAATACCTGCTTTCTTTAGTGTCCTAGCTATTTTTATAGCTACTCATATCTTACTAATGTTGAGCAAAAATTACAACCGAAAATCTACACGATTATTAAAGTCACATTTTTGTCACAAAATTATAATATGATGGTGCTCATCTTTTCCGGATACGGCGAGTATCCGGAAAAGATGGACTATCGTTAGCTCGTTTAACCTAACATTGTTTTTAGCTCTTCACCAGAATTGTTCCACATTTCAGGATTATGATGCATTAAGAAGTCTTTTAAGACCGCTTTATTGTCATCACCAATATGGTCTAAAATAAACTTATGTTTCATAGATTTATCCATCATATTCACATGCTCTGCCATTACTTTATAGCCGCGTTTACGTTCTTTATTTACCACCATATAACAAGCAGTCACACCCGCATAATATGGACCGACTTCAGCACGTTCTGTCGTTACCCATACGAGCCAGTATTCTTTCTGGTCAGGACCTTCTGTTTCAGATTTATCCGTCACCCATTTCACACGCTTTTCAACTTCACTACGCGCATGCATCGCACCGATATCGATAAACGCCTTTTTCTCTGCAACATCAATAAATACTGGTGCCACATTATCTAAGCTAATCGAGCCGATATTTGTACCTTTATGTCCGTCAAGTGGATCATTTTTTATAATATTAAACTGAAATTCTGCCATATTATCACCCTATTCTAATTCATTTAATACGTTAATAATTGCACCTCGAATTTCAAGGTCTTCGATATTTAAAATTGTTTCTTTCGGATAGTAAATTTTATAATCTTTTCGCTGAATACCTGTAATACTATTGATTATAACTGATTGTGTACTAATTTCCTTAATCTTGCCAGTAGAAGTTATTAAGTGAATTGGTTTACGCGAGTTAATACCAGGTCTATTGTAGTCATATGGCAAGTCACTAAACGAGTCCACAACAAAATAATAATCCGGATCTATGCCCGCTTTCGTAAACAATTCAGTGAGTTCATCTATCGTAAATCGATTACCGTCAAACGGTAGATGTTTAAATAAATCACGGTTAACAAATCTGCGCGATAAATCACTTAAAATGGCGTCTTCTTCCTCAATCCATTCCTGCAGATAATAATTTAGAACCATTTCATCAAGTCTTAAATATGCATCAACGGACACTTGATTTGATTTAAAGAACGGCACTAAATATTTAGGTGGTTCTTTAAACGCATAACCTGTCTCATACAACACTTTGGCACGTTTCAGGACACGATTTAATAATACTTCACCACCACGACTGACTGGATGAAAATATACTTGCCAGTACATCTGATAACGGCTCATTAAATAATCTTCTACCGCATGCATACCACTTTCTTTAATCACAACTTCATCCTTTGTCGGACGCATAAGCCTTAATATACGTTCCATATCAAAGCTACCATAACTCACACCTGTATAGAAAGCATCGCGTTGCAGGTAGTCCATACGGTCAGCATCAATCTGCGAACTAATCATTGAAATGACCAGCTTATTATGATGTGTCTTGTTGATTACAGCAGCTACTTCTTTCGGAAATTCGGGTGAAACGCGTGACAACACATGATTCACTTCCGTATCTCCTAATATGATCTGCTGTGTGTAAAGCTCGTGATCCGTATTAAAAATCTTCTCGAAACAATGAGAGAACGGACCATGGCCTAAGTCATGTAACAGTGCTGCACATAATGCGAGTGGACGATCTTCATTATGCCAATGTTCACGTCCAGCAAATATTTCGTCTATCATACGACGTACGATTTCATAAACGCCTAACGAATGATTGAAACGTGAATGTTCAGCTGTATGAAAAGATAAATATAACGTACCAAGTTGTTTTATTCGGCGTAATCGCTGAAATTCTTTTGTCTTGATTAAATCCCAAATTAACTGATCTCGTACATGCACATAGCGATGCACTGGATCTTTGAATACCTTCTCTTCCTGCATCTTTTGGAATTGGTAGCCCATAGTGGTTCTCCTTTATTTTTTCATTACTTAAATTTTATCATAAAGCCTTTAAAATAGAATAATTAACGGCTTTTAAAAATTTTGTAATACAAAAAATTTTCAGAAAGTTATTGACTTATATTTTTAATTAATTTAATATTCAACTTAACAAAAAATTAAATAATTATTTATCAAGAGTGACTGAGGGATTAGGCCCTATGACGTCCAGCAACCTGTCCACACGGAAAAGGTGCCAATTCCTACAGTACAATTGTGCTGAAAGATAAGTAGAGATACTGATGGCTAACGTTTTCCCGTGCATACGGGGAAACGTTTTTTTGTGAAAAAATTAATTCTGAGGTGAAAGCATTGTCTAAGTTTAGTTCATATTTCTTAATGCAGGAAGTTGATATTGCAGCATACATACTTGAAACTACAAATTTATTTAACCCCGCTGACAACTTAGCAGTAAACGAAATCGGAGATGGTAATTTAAATTATGTCTTTCGTGTATCTAACGGCATCAAATCCATTATCGTCAAACATTCAGGCGTCGTAGCGCGTATTTCAGATGAATTTAAATTATCAACGGACCGTACAATTCGTGAAGGGATGTTACTCAAAGTACATGGCGAAATCGTACCACAACTTGTACCGCATATTTATGCGATTGATGATGTGATGAAATGCGTCATCATGGAAGACTTAAAAGAATACACAGTATTACGCCAAGGTTTAATCGATGGCAATATATATCCAAATATAGGTGTTGATTTAGGGACCTATTTGGCAGAGACACTGATTAACACTTCTGACTTTGTACTTGATGCGAAAGAGAAGAAGGCTTTACAAAAAGATACGATAAATCCCGAATTATGCGAGATATCTGAAGACCTCGTGTTCACCGAGCCATTTTACGATAATTTCTCACGCAATGAAGTGAGTAGCGCTTTGCTTCCATACGTCGAACAGTTACTTTACAACGATGACACATTAAAGCTTGCAGTTGCAGAAGCGAAGCTTAAATTCTTAAATAAAAGTCAAAGTTTAATTCACGGCGACTTGCATTCAGGTTCAGTATTTGTGAATGAAACAGAAACAAAAGTCATTGATCCTGAATTCGGTTTCTATGGACCGGCAGGATATGATGTCGGAAATGTGCTCGCTCACCTCTTCTTTGCATATAGTAATGCGCAGGCGCATGGCAGAGATGAACAAGCTAAGTTTATTGCCGAAAGTATCACAGAAGTATTAGAAGTATTCAAACAGAAAAGTTTAGCGATCTTACAGGAAAAGACGAAAGATGTCGCATTGAAACAAGCTTCAGTTTATGCAAGCTATATCCGATCAGTGCTTGAAGATGCGTATGTTGTATGTGGACTTGAAATTATTCGTCGTATCGTCGGACTTGCTAAAGTAAATGATTTAACGACTTTACCTGAGCAACAATGTGTTCAGATAGAAGTGCAGCTCATTAAGTTTGCGAAATCGCTGATTCAACATCCCGAATCAGTATCCATCTACCCATCTATATTCTCACTCTATACAGAATTTAAGGAGATCGCGGCATGACATTACAATCGATCCAATACAAAGATGGCGTTCTTACGCTCCTTGAACAGACGAAATTACCACATGATATACAGTATGTCGACTGCACAGATTATGAAGCAGTCGCAGTAGCGATTGAAGATATGATCGTGCGCGGTGCACCCGCTATTGGAATTACTGCGGCATACGGTGTCGTAATCGGTGCTTTACAATACAACGGCGATAATGACTTTAATTCGTATATGCACGACGTTATCACGCGATTATCCAATACACGACCGACTGCAATCAATCTGATATGGGCTCTTGGTCGCATGAAACAGGTAATCACTGATGATGTCAATCAGAGCATCGTGGCTTTAGAAAAGCTCGCGCAACACATTTATGAAGAAGATAAATCAATCAATGACCGTATCGGGAAACATACATTACCACTCATAAAACCGAATTCAACGTTTATTACGCATTGCAATCCAGGTAGTCTTGCAACAAGTGCGTTAGGCACAGCGACAGCGGGATTCTATCTAGCTCACGCTCAAAACATTCAATTTAAAGTATTTAGCGATGAGACTAGACCGAGATTTCAAGGCGCACTTACAGCTTTTGAGTTATCGCAAGCCGGCATCGATGTTACAACAATTACAGATAGTACTGCAGCCACTGTGTTACAGCAACAAGATGTTACAGCTGTTATTGTCGGTTGTGACCGCGTAGCATTAAATGGCGACGTCGTTAACAAAATTGGCACATTACCGCTCGCAATTGCAGCAAAGTTTTATAATGTACCGTTTTACGTTGCAGCACCAACACCAACCTTTGATTTAATGGTGTCGAATGGAGATGCAATTCCAATCGAAGCACGCAACGCACGTGAAGTAACACATATTTATGACAATAAAGTCGCAGCAGACGTAGCAGTTTATAATCCAGCTTTCGATATTACACCTAACAGTTTAATCACAGGACTGATTACTGAACACGGCATTATCGAAGCACATGAACAAGCAATCGCAAAACTATTTGAGGAGGTTAAAGCATGAATAAACCATTACAATTATTACTTGCAACAAGTATCTTACTTACAGGATGTAATCAGGCAACATCACAATCTGGAGCGACAGGTGAAATAAAAGGCAAGAAAATTGCTGTTATCCGTAACCTTGGTAGTGATGATCACACGAAACAATTTATCGATGGTGCTAAATCACAAGGTGAGAAACTTGGACTCAAAGTGGATACTTTTCTTTCGAATGGGAATGACGCAAAGTTTCAGCAGCTCGTCGATCAGGCAATCCTTAAAAAATATGATGGCATTGTATTATCACACGGCAAAGAAGATTACAGCTATGATTTGGTTAAGAAAATTGCAGATGCAAAGATCAAAGTTGTTACTTTTGATACAAAGTCAGATAAAGACGGCAAAGTTATTGATAATGTCGTTGCTACAAGTCAAGATGACCATGCATTAGCAAAGTTATCGTTAGACGCGCTGATAAAAGATAAAGAACAACCCGTAAAAGTACTTAAATTGTGGGTCGGTCCTGGTTTCCTACCGCTTGATAAACGTCAGGAAATTTTTAAAAAGTATGAAGGCGAAGGCAAAATTAAAGTCGTTGAAAGTATCGGACCAACGAATTTTGAAGACGTACAAGGCGATGTAAAAAAGAAAACACAAGCTGTACTTTCAAAATATCATCCAAAAGATTTCGATGCGGTATGGGGATCTTGGGATGAGATGACAAAGGGAGCTTATCTTGCACTTAACGAAAAGAAAATCAATCTACCGATTTATTCAATAGATATCTCAAACCAGGACATTAACTTTATGAAAGCTAAAAACAGCAACTGGAAGACATCAGCAAGTGTTAATCCTAAAGTCATCGGTGAAACAGATGTAAGAATTCTGGCAAAGCTCATTAAAGAAGAAAAAGTCCCTGCGACTTATGCATTTAAACCAGTTCAAATTACACAAAAAGATTTGAAACAAGATACGAATATGAATAATCTTTCAAAGGCAGTTCCGGCATTTAGTCAGGAAGATGCCTTCAAAATTAAATAACGATAGGACTGAATACAATGCGCTTTGAAGTCTCGAATCTTAATTTAACAATCAATGACCATCATATTTTAAAGGAATTATCTATTCATTTTGAACAAGGAAAGATTCATGCAATTATCGGTGGCAACGGTGCAGGTAAATCATCGTTAATGAAAGTATTGAATGGCACTTACCCTTATCAAAAAGGAACTTTATATAAAGATGGACAAAAAGTTTCAAGCTTTGCAGATGATATCGCCTACGTTGCACAAGAAGTTGATGATGTCTTATTTCAAAGTTTATCGGTATATGATAATTTGACGATTAAAGATCGCACGAAAGGATTTTTTTATAGACAGCAACAAAAACAGAAATTGCAAAATTATATCGATAAATTCGGTTTATCTTTTTCACTGAATACACATGTTAGAGATTTAACTGTTTCTGAAAAACAGTTACTCGTCATCATTCGAGCGATACTCGAAGATAAGCATCTACTCATATTAGATGAACCGACGGCTTCATTGAGTCAGCGTGAAGTTAATATTTTATTCAATGAATTAAATTTATTAAAAAAAGAAATGGCCATCATCTTTATTTCTCATCGCATACCTGAGTTATTAAATATTTCTGATGATATTTCTATCCTTAAAGATGGCGAATGCATCGCATCTAAACAATCAGATGCTTATGACGCTGAAGCACTTTATGAAGCTATTGCTGGAAACATACAGACACATCAACAAACAAATTACACAACAAAAGAACAACAATTTTCTTTTCAGCACATACAAACCGATAAACTTCAAGATATCAATATTCATGGATTTAAAGGTGAAGTAATAGGCATCGCAGGATTTGTCGGTGCCGGTAAGACAGAATTGTGCATTTGGTTATATGACCATTTATCTCATGAAAAAATATCTTATTGTCCAGAAGAACGTCAGAAACATGGGCTGATTATGTCTCACAGTATAAAAGATAATATTTGTTTTAAAAACAAACAATTTTTTATCCATCATCAAAATGAAGAAAATAATATCTTACCTTTAGCAAATGATATCGGCTTGAAATATAAATCGTTTACCCAACAAGTACATGCATTATCCGGTGGGAATCAGCAAAAAGTTGTATTATTACGCGGTCTTTATCAACAATCAAACATCTTTATCCTTGATGAACCAACTGTAGGAATTGACGTCGGTGCTAAGCAAGACTTATTTAAAGTTATCAATCAATTAACTGCCAGCGGAAAGACAGTTATCTATGCATCAAGTGATTTTAGTGAACTGATCAATATAACTGATCGCATCTATACACTACACAAAGGTCAAGTCGTAGATGAACAACTGACACAAAATACATCAGAAACTGATCTTTTGCACAAAGCTACTGGAGGAATACAACATGCAGTTTAAACAATTCGGCTTACTCATTGTAATCACTATTTTAGTCATACTATTTAGTTTGACTGCACCAAACTTTCTATCTACTGATAATTTACTTTCAGTCATTAGTGGCATGGTTATTGTCACCATCGTAGCCATCGGTATTACATTTAGTTTGAGTGTCGACGGATTCGACTTATCTGTCGGCTCTACGGTTACGCTAAGTAATGCTGTTATCATTTCATTATTTGTATGGCATGGGATGAATTTTGGGCTATCCATCATGCTCACATTAACAGTTGCACTTGTTGTCGCACTCATCAACTTAATTTTAATCATCAAGTTTAAAATCCCTGACCTTTACGCTACACTTGCGACAATGTTTATCGTTGAAGGTATCGCCCTGACGTATGCTGAAGGGGGTTCAATCAGTCAAGGCATGACAAGACAAAACGGAGCTGCTACAACTGGCAAGATTCCTGATGCATTCAAAGTTTTGTCAGAACCTATACCTTTAATTATCATAATGCTCATTATTGTAGCCCTTACATACGTTTTATTACATCGCACAAATCCCGGGCGCATCATGTATATGATTGGCGATAACAAACATGCTGTAGAATTCGGTGGCATCAATACAACAAAATATATCATTATCAGTTATTTGGCATCTGCATTCTTTGCTTGTATCGGTGGTATACTCCTTGCCAGTCAAGTATCATCAGCTCAAGTTAATTCAGGCTCAGGGTATTTAATGACCGCAGTTGCGGCTGCATTTATCGGTGCAACTGTTTCTAAATCAGGTAAGCCTAATATTATAGGTACATTTTTAGGGGCACTACTCATTGCAATACTGGAAAACGGTCTCGTCATGCTATCCGTTCCATATTATGGCTTGAATATTATAAAAGGCCTTGTCCTAGCAGGTGCATTAATTATTAACTATGCACAATTTAAACAAAGGAGGTTAAAACGTGTCACATATCATAGCGAAGTACCAGCTACACAACAATCCATCTAAAATTGATACTATCGCAGAAAAACTAGCCGTTGGTTTAACTGTCGGAAGTTGGACTGATTTAACGGCTGAAGATCAGGCACATTTAGCGAAATATAAAGGTGAAGTTATTACCAAGGAAATAATCGATGCAGAGAAAGGGTTATTACATATTGCTATTGCTTATCCGGAACACAATATCACGCCAGACTTTTCTTCAATATTAACGACTGTATTCGGCAAACTTTCGTTAGACGGAAAAGTAAAGTTACTCGATATCGATTTTACGGATTACAGTAAACATTTTAAAGGTCCTGCGTTCGGTGTTGAAGGTGTGAGAGAGTTACTAAATATTTATGATCGTCCGCTTGTAATGAGCATCTTTAAAGGCATTATCGGTAGAGATGCATCATTTTTCGAATCGCAACTACGTGCACAGGCGTTAAGTGTCGATATTATTAAAGATGACGAAATATTATATGACGTACCTGAACTTCCTTTTGAAGAACGTATTACTATCGGTAAACGCGTGTTTGATGAAATATTCGAAGCAACTGGTCGTCGCGTACTATATGCGGTCAATCTATCCGGTCCGGTATTTGAATTACCATACAAAGCACGTAAGGCCAAGCAACTCGGTGCGAATGCTTTATTATTCAACGTTCATACGTATGGACTTGACGCCCTAAAAGGGTTACGTGATTTAGAATTGGGCTTACCCATTCTTGCTCACCCTGCATTAAGTGGTGCATTAGGCGGTAGCCCTGACTATGGTATCAGTTATCAATTACTACTTTCTAAACTGACACGTCTTGCAGGCGCAGATCTTATTCTCTTCCCGGTGCCGTATGGATCTATCGAACTTACTGAAGATGATGCTAAAGGTATTGTCGCCCATGCATTAGAAGCGAGTACAATAAAAAAAGCATTTCCTGTCCCGTCAGCCGGCGTTCATCCAGGTCTGGTTAAACGTATTATCGATGACTTTGGTGAAGACATCGTCATAAATGCCGGTGGCGGTGTACATGGTCATCCAGATGGTGCAACCGCTGGCGGTGAATCTTTCCATGAAGCGATTCGTCATTACAAGACAGGCGTAGGTGGTCAAAATTATGATAAGGCGGTGGCTTTATGGGGTACATCATAGCCTGTGATTTCGATGGTACCGTAACAGCCACTGATACGATCGTAGCCATCATCAAGAAGTTTGCACCAATTGAAGGACAACCTATCACCGCTCAAATATTGAATCAGGAAATCTCAATACAGCAAGGCGTTAGTGAACTCTTCAGATTATTACCGAGCGAAAAGAAAGAGGATATCATTCAATTCGCGTTAGAAGAAGTGAATCTCCGACCAGGATTTCAGAAGTTATTGGACGAAGCCCGAACACTAAATATTCCTTTCTATATTATTAGTGGCGGCATGCATTTCTTTATTGATCCAATACTAGAGAAATTTAATGGCATCAAACAAGTGTTTGCCAATACCGTAGATTTCTCCGGAGATTATATGGAAGTAATTTGGAATCATCCGTGCGATAACTTATGTACTGGAAACTGCGGAACATGTAAGCCTTCTATCGTCAGACAATTAGTAGATGATAATAAAGTTATAGCAATCGGTGATAGCGTTACAGATTTAAAGTTACTAGGTATTGCCGATATTGCATTTACAACTTCAAAGCTTACGCAATTTGCCCAGGAAAAAGGAATCGCACATCATCATTTTGAAACATTTGATGATATTAAATTAAGCGAGGTGATCAAATGAGTGCATTAGAAGCAATTACACATATCAAAGAACGGCTCGCACGCAATAACTACTTCCCGGGGACAAGCGGTAATTTAGGTATAAGAATAGATGACCAGCATCTATATGTGACTACAAGCGGTGTCGATAAATACGAAACAACTGATACAAGTTTTGTCAAAGTTGATATGAATGGCATAGCTGTTGATACAGATCTCACGCCATCTCTCGAAACCGTACTACATTTAGAAATATTTAAACGCAGTAACGCAAACGCATCAATTCACATCCATACCGTTAGTAACAATGTAATTTCAGAACTATATCATTCTAAAGGTACAGTTGAATTCAGCAATCAGGAATTAATTAAAGCATTCGGTTTATGGGAGGAAAGTGATGTATTGCGCATCCCTATTATCGAAAATCCAGCAGATGTTAATAAACTCGCTGAAGAATTTGGACAACACGTTACTGCTGATAGTGGTGTGGTACTCATTCGCAATCACGGGATCAATGCTTGGGGAAAATCAACTCAGGAAGCATATAAATTATTTGAAGCAGCAGAATTTTTATTCCAATATCATTTACAACTTGCAGCTGCAAGACAATATATTAAATAAGAGGAGCGATAATAATGGCATATTTAATTTTTCAGGAAACAGGTAAACGATTAGACAATCAAGAGGAAATTCATGCATTTTTAGAAAGCAATGAAGTCATTTATGAACAGTGGGATACTTCAAAATTACCATACACATTAAAAGAAAATTATAACTTAACTGATGAAGATAAATCAGAAATTTTAAACGTATTTAAAGAAGAAATTGATGCAATCAGTGCGCGTCGAGGTTACAAAGCAAGTGACGTAATCAGTTTATCAGACACAACACCTAACTTAGATGAGTTGCTGACAAACTTCCAGCGTGAACATCATCATACGGATGATGAAGTACGATTCATTGTAAGCGGAAATGGCGTATTTGTGATACAAGGCAAAGATGACCAGTTCTTTGAAGTACATTTAGATCCAGGCGACTTAATTTCAGTACCGCCTAGCGTAAGACATTACTTCACTTTATCAGACAATCGTAAAGTTGTTGCTGTACGAATCTTCGTTGATGAAGCAGGATGGGTGCCAGTTTACGAAAAATAAATATAGATTAAAGGCCGATACTCTATGACAAGTACCGGCCTTTTATTAATTGTCTAGTTATGCAACAATTCCTTTTCTAATGCTTCTCTTAACACTTTAGAAACTTCGATATTCCTTTCTTTTGCTAGTTTATTTAAATAGTGAGGAATAGTAACGTTTCTTCTGTCATACTTCGGAGATTTACTATGAATAATTCTGTCTAGACTCATAGGTATGGTCATATAGAAGTCACCTTTCACTTCATCTTCAGCATTATTCAGAGGTTCAGGATAATCTTCACCTAAATCTATCAAAGATAATATATGAACATCTAAAGCTTCTATTAAGTTTTCATAGAGTGCTTCTTTAGTATCTGCTTCTGAAAAAGCTTCAGGAATTTCTACAAAATTTGCCCAGTATCGTCCATTTTCTTTGTGAACGTCTGCAGTATAGAGTATGTTAGTATGCAATCTCTCCACCTACTTTTTATTATAAATTTTGATTATCTAATCCAGCTTGTTTCCATATTTCTTTTTCCAGACCTACTTCTATATCTTTCGAATGACTAGGAAGTGTCAGCTTTCGCTTAGTAACTGGGTTAAAAAACATAATATGTCCCCCTTTACCTCGTTTAGGCATTTCAATAAATCCATTCTTAAGAAGTATTCTTCGTATCTGTCGGAAATTCTTAGGCATTTACCGCTTCCTCCGGTAATTATAGAATTAGCTTACAAATTTATAATACCACACAATATATACACACTCAATACACACTATTTGGATTTTGTTTGTATGTTTGCTAAATTATATCGCCTTCTTCAACAATCCTGTTGTTACTGTTTCACCAAATAATTCTTCATTATATTCTCTTACAAGTTCAAATCCAGTCTTTTTATAGAATCCACGTGCCTGTTCATTGTTACTTGCTACTTCAACAAATAATTCTTTATAGTCATCAAAGTGATTCAATCCTGCTTCCAGAAGTTCTGCACCTACATTGTGTCTTTGGAATGCTGGATTTACATAGATTGCTGATAAGAATAATTCTGTACCATTGATAAAATTAGCGAAACCAATCACTTCGTCATCATTTTCAGCGACTAAAAATAATGAATCCCCTATGCGTCGCTCTAAACGCTCATCATTATATGCCGCTTCTAAAAACTTAGCAATCGTGCTTGCTTCCATAATTTTTGCATATGTATCATACCACGCCATAGAAGCGATTTTTTTTATATTCGGTACATCTGCATTTGTTGCTTTTCTAATCTTAACCATACGACTTCCTCCTAAATTTTACAGCCTAATATTGTGAGTGAGTAATGATTCCCATCCATTATCGCAACATCAGGCAATTCCCCGTATTTAATAAATCCGTGTTTCATAAATAATTTCAATGCACGTGTATTATGTGAAAAAGTAAATGCCAGAAGCGTCTCTATATCGAGTGTTTGTGCAATTCGCTTCATTTCAGTCACTGCATACTCCCCTAAGCCTATACCACGATAATCAGAATCTAAATACAAACTGATTTCTACCGTCTTTCCGTATGCTGGTCTGCCGTAAAAAGTTTCAAAACTCAACCAGCCCGCTATTTCATTATTTTTGAGAAATAAAAAAATCGGACGTTTTTCCGAATGGTTCAAAAACCATTCTGTCCGACTTTCTACGGTTACAGGCTCAGTGTCTGCAGTCACTAATCTACTTTCAATTGTGGAATTGTAAATTTCAACAATACGCGGCAAATCTTCTAATGTTGCATGTCTCATCTCAATCGACATGTGCATCACCGCCTAAAAATATGATAAATATATTATATCACTATTGATGTCAGAATAATAAATATATTCATTAAATCTTTACTTAAACTGTAGCTTTTCTAATAAAAATTTGCCTAAAGGTGTCGCAACTTTTGTAAACAATGCGTAGCTTAAAAATGGTATGAGCTTTAAATGTTTGTAATAAATATAATGATATTCTAAATATGGTCTACTACCGCGTGCCAGTTTATAATCTTTCGCACCAGCGCTATTATTAATTTTATAACCATATTCTTTAGCAAAGTGGTATAACAATCCACTTGTCATAAAATACAACCCTTTAACAGACTGATCCATTCCAAAATATGCTGGAAATAATACATTATCTGTTTGACTGACACCCATAAACGACACGATGCGTTCGTTATCTTTAAGGATGAACCATGTAAGTTCCATCTCTTTATATAAGAATTTAAAGAAATCCTCTGTGTAATGCGGATTGAAATCCGAATATTTATCTAAATATACTTGTTTGTAAAGGGGCATTAATTGGTGAAATTCATCCTCACGTAATTCATACGTGAATGTTAGTCCGCTTTTTTCAAAGCGCTTCATATCTTTCTTTAAATCTTTTCGTTCGTTCTTTGTATGTTTATCATCTGGATCGAATATATATATCGCGCGAGATATCATTGCTGCATAGCCGACGTCATCTAACTGTTTCATTTTATCTTGATGAAACTTATCATTTAATGTGCGGTAAATAATTGCATGTTTCGGAAATCTTGCAACGAGTATTCTAGTAATTTCCTGTAGCTGATCGAACTGAAAGTCTTCATACATCGTCGTCGACATAAAAGATGGAAATACTGTCACTGTCTTCTCACCAGTAAGTCCGAGTACCGTTCTGCCAATGTTCAATAACTGATGTGCAAGACAGCGTACTATATTCGGCATCTCCATTCTATTTACTTCTGAAATCATTTCATCAATGTATTGCCCTGTAAACGAATGAATCCAGGATGCATTTTTGCCTCCATCTTTAACACTATAAGGAATCAGCTGCCCGTTCAGCAATATCACTTCTATGCGTGCGTGTACATTCTCGATACCACGATGAATACCATCCATCATATACTGAATATATGCCTTATTAAAAGGAGAGATATCCACTTCATTAAAAGGGATATCTGCGTATTTCGTATAAATCGTCATTCGTAAGACCTCTTTATCTATAGATTTACAATGTCTTCATTCCATTCGATATCATACGTTGTAATCGTGTTGACTGTTTTCTTTTGAGATTTCGCTTCAAACCACCACTGGGCACCACTTATAATTTGTTCAAAGAAGATTGACTTTTCACTTGGATGCCAGAAAATATCTTTCCCATACTTTAATCGCTCTAAATTATGTTTCTTTGGACGCATAATAAAGTTATATAACGATACGAAGATGAGTTGACGCGCTTCATATTTCGGTTCGCAACACTTTAATTCCCAAACGTCCGGCTGCATAAATAGCGCACCATTTGTCGCACGTGGATTACATTCGATAAAGTAATAATCACCTGTCGTCTCACATTTAATCACATCAAATGCAATTTGATATGACCAGTTTAAGTTCTGAATAACAGCTTCAATAATAGACTGAAGTTCTTCATTCCTCTCTGAAGTGAAGTGTGTAGAACAGTTATAACTATCATGTGTGTTCGATAAATATAATGAAGTAGATAATGTTTTCCCGTCTTTTGCAAAGCTGTATGAACACCATTCTGTGCCCTTAATTAATGTCTGAATCATAAAAGGGAATTCAATCATATTGTCATTTTCTAATGACATACGTGTTAATTTACGCACAGATTGACCGAAACGACCGTACGGTTGTTTTACGATATATTCATCTCCAGGGAAGTTATTCATAAAAGTTGTTAAGTCATCGTGATTCATGACATATTTCGTATCAGGCACTTTAAAACCCATCGCATCGATTAACTTTGTAAAGTTATATTTGTTGTGCACTGACAGCACCTTAGAAATATCTTCAACCCATACTGGTGCAATTAATTTATCTTTCATATAAGAAAGATAGAAAGATTCTTCATTTAAAGGAATAATCAGATCAATATGATATTGCGTAACAATATTGTTAATATCGTTAATATATTCTTCAGTAGAAAATCGTGGTGACGTCGTTAAAATAAACGCTTCGATAAACTTAGAATTTTTAATGCTGACCTTTTTGGTAGAATCCGTCAAGAAAACTGTTCTGCCTAATGCGACCTGCTGCTGCACAACTTCATAAGAAATTGGCGCACGCGCACCAGTAATTAATATACGTTGCACGAATCGTTCCACCCTTCTATTGATTCATTCATATCGTTATACAAACTAAGCATAGCAAAGGGATGTTAAACTCATGTAAATTTACATTAAAGAAGTATGTAGGATTGTAAAGAGGATTAATTTAAATTAAACATACTGGAACAAATTGTCCCAGCCTCTACATCTATCTCTTCAGTTTCTCTTTCAGCTTCGCGTTCTGTTCGTCTAAACGACGTTTACGTTCAGCGTTACGTTTGGCAAGTCTTGCTTCCTCTTCAGGATCACGTTTTTGCGCTAAACGTTTCTCAACTTTTTCAAGTAGTTCTTCTTCAGTTGCAGCTGCTAGAGGGCGGTTATTGACAAATGCGAAAGTTTTTCGTCTACCTGGTCCACAGTAAGACTGGCATGCGATTTCAACTTCAGCATCTGGATCTAACTTCTCTAACTTCGGTAGTAATGTTCTAAGACATACACCCTGACAATCATCGCACACTTGAAACTTATTACGCATTTGCTTCACCACCTTGATTGATTTTTATTTTTGCGTTACGTTCAGTCATGCGTTCGAAGTAATCATTATACAACGTCCACATAGCATCTGTCATCTCATTATTTGATAAAGTTGCACCTAAGTCTTTCAAAGCATACAGTAATTTGAATATGACTTCATCCACCGTAAGCTCTACACCGAGCAGTTCTGATAGACTCGCCATGCACTCAGGATCTATTTCAGGATACGTAAATTTCGTAGTTTCCCCGCGAAGTGCCACATCATAAAATTGACGCATCAGTTCAGCGCGTGCGCTCCCACTACCTTCGACACAAAGATA
Organism: Macrococcus sp. PK; assembly: GCF_022501545.1. Classification (NCBI taxonomy): domain Bacteria; kingdom Bacillati; phylum Bacillota; class Bacilli; order Caryophanales; family Staphylococcaceae; genus Macrococcus; species Macrococcus sp. PK. The sequence continues at coordinate 35,309 of NZ_JAEPRF010000019.1, read as the reverse complement.
AATCTGGACTGCAATACCATCTTTTACACGACGTTGTGAAATACCTGCAAACTTCTTATTATCAATACTTAAATCGTAACTTCCCGGGCAATATGAATGAACGATTTCTTTCGCTTCAATATGTTTATGATAATCTTTAAACATCTCCTGAATCAGTTCATACATATATTCATATCCCGCATCAATCGAAAATGTAATATCTCCAGGAAATATAATCGAAATATTGAGTACACCTGCATCGAGTACCACACCTAAACCACCTGAATTACGAACAATGGCACCATACCCATGATTGTTTAGGAACGCTATTCCCTCCTCAATATATGGCAGACGTGCATCGTGCATACCGAGAATAATGACATGATCATGAATCCAAGTGCGTACCACACTATCATGATTTTGTTGTCCAATTAAATGACAGTACATATCATCAAAAGCAAAGGACTGCATTGGCTGCAGTCCTCGCGTATGATCTACGTATTGCCAATTCTCTTCAAAAATTGACTTCGTCATCTATTATAAAGATTGTGCTGCAGTGATGATTGATAATGAAACAACATCTTCTGTTGAACATCCACGTGATAAATCATTCACTGGTGCATTTAATCCTTGTAAGATTGGACCTACAGCATCAAATCCACCCAAGCGTTGCGCAATTTTGTAACCGATATTACCAGCTTCTAAGCTAGGGAATACGAATACATTTGCGTCACCTTGAATTGGTGATTCTGGTGCTTTCTTCGCTGCTACTGATGGTACGAATGCAGCATCAAATTGGAATTCTCCGTCAATAACTACACCTTCTAAATCAGCTTCTGAAGCTAATTTTTCTTGTGCTAAGCGTGTTGCTTCTACAACTTTTTCAGTTTCAGGTGTTTTCGCTGAACCTTTCGTAGAGAAAGATAACATTGCAACTTTAGGTTCCATACCGAAAGCTTTTGCAGTCTTAGCAGACTCGATACCGATTTCAGCTAAAGCAGTTGCATCAAGTTCTGGATTGATTGCGCAATCACCCATTAAGTACTGCTCGTCTTCACGAATCATAAAGAATACGCCTGATGTACGAGAAACACCTGGTTTAGTCTTGATGATTTGTAAAGCTGGACGTACAGTATCTGCTGTAGAATGTGCTGCACCTGATACAAGACCTGCTGCACGACCTGTATAAACTAACATCGTACCGAAATAGTTCGGATCGTTTAACATTTGTGTCGCTTGCTCTTCTGTCGCTTTACCTTTACGACGTTCAACAAACTTCGCGATTAATTCTTCACGTAATTCGTTGTTTGTTGGATCCATTATTTCAATTCCGTCAATTGATAAACCTAATTTTTCAGCAAGCGCTTGTACTTCTTCCACGTTCCCTAAAACGATCGGTGATACTTTATCACCTTTATGTAATTCAACAGCTGCTTGTAATACACGCTCGTCTGTTCCTTCCGGTAAAACGATTTTCACATTTTTACCTGAAAGTTTTTCATTTAATACATCTAATAATTTAGCCATAATAGCCTCCTGAAATTTTGATTCATCCCCATTAACCATTATAGACTCTTTTTATAGAAATTACACGTCATCAATATGTAAAATCTTCGAACATACATATGTTTCGAGATATGTTAGAATGATAATGATTACAATTAGAGGAGAGATGGATAATGAACGAAGCAGCAAAAACATTAGACGGTTGGTATAGCTTGCACTTATTTTATGCCATTGATTTCACAAGCTTAAAATTAGTTGAAGCAGAAGACCGTACAAAAATGGTTGAAGAATTCAGTGCATTTATCAATAAATTAGAAGAAAACCATGTAGCAAAAGAAGGCTCTTACGCGCTTTATAACATTACAGGTCAAAAAGCTGATTTAATGCTTTGGATGTTACGTCCAGAAATGAAAGATTTAACAGCCGTTGAAACTGAATTTAATAAATTAGCAATTCGTGATTACTTAATCCCAACATATTCTTACGTATCCGTAATTGAGTTAAGTAACTATCTTGCGCAAGGCTCTGACGAAGATCCATACGAGAACCCACATATTAAAGCTAGATTATATCCAGAATTACCACGCTCAGAGTATGTATGTTTCTATCCAATGGATAAACGCCGTCAAGGTGAAGATAACTGGTACATGTTAGATATGGATCACCGTAAAGGATTAATGCGCTCACACGGTATGATCGGCCGTGGATACGCTGGTATCGTTAAACAGTTCATTACAGGATCAGTTGGATTTGACGATTACGAGTGGGGCGTTACTTTATTTTCAGACGACGTATTACAATTTAAGAAGTTAGTATACGAAATGCGCTTCGACGAAGTATCAGCGCGTTACGGTGAATTCGGTTCATTCTATGTTGGTAACATCTTAAAAACAGAAGATTTACAAGGATTATTTACAGTTTAATATAGCGTTATAGGGCAACCTTTAGGGGTTGTCTTTTTTTGTGAGTAGACTGAAGTTGAACTTCACAATCTATGTCGTTCTTGCTCGGAANNNG
>NZ_JAEPRF010000019.1:0-32756 GCF_022501545.1 Macrococcus sp. PK | reverse complement strand
TCNNAANNNANNTCNNNTNNCTTTTGACGACACTTACTCACACAATCCTTGTTATTCTTGCTCGGAAGTGGCTTCAAATCATTTTTGACGACACTTACTCACGCAATCCAAGTTGTTCTTACTCGGAAGTGACCTCAAATCGTTTTTGACGACACTTACTCACACAATCCAAGTTGTTCTTACTCGGAAGTGGCTTCAAATCACTTTTGACGACACTTATCCTTCTTCACTTCATTGCTTCGATCTCAACCAATCATTTTATTTTTCCTGTACAACATGTATTGCGCCGTCATTATGCAATGTAACTGTCGATGCTGTTTCCTCTTTTTCATCAACTTCTATAAATCTTCTATAATCATTGATATAACAGTTGTAGACATGACCATCAATTTTATCTGTCCACATTTTTTTATCACCTTTTTGATAAGTCACATTGACTTTACCTATCTTAACCTGATATCCATCTTTATGCTTTAGGGTATAATACGTTGTGACATAGTCTTTTGTCTTGCCATCATAATACGCATAAATACCGATGCCCGGTTCATTTGCTTTAGAACTTAATGAGACACTACTTTCCTTGACGCCATCAAATAGTTGTTTCCCCACAGCTTCCTGGGCTTCTTTTTCTGTTGGAAATGTACTACTCTCCAATTGGGCAATCTGACTTTTCGTTACTTTCGGAAACTTTTGCGGGTTCATTAAATTCTGAATTGAAATTCCTATCGCAAATATTCCAATCAGCATCAGTGCCATCATTAAAAATTTCTTCGTAAATATGTCCTTCACATCATCAACCTTCTCTCTTTTAAAAATCAAAAAAGCCTGCAATGCATATGCATTTGCAGGCGAATGATTCTAATCATCAGTAAATATGTTCTCACCATACAAATTTCCTTATCATCAGTATAATCGTCTTTCTATATTTTTACAATTATCATAAGTAAGGTTATTTGCTGGTAATCTATATAATTAATGTTGTTCTAAGGTGACTTAGTTTTATTTATATGCTTTCTCTACTTCTTCAATTTGTTTCTTAACAGTGACTGCGCTGCCACCTGAGAAGTACCATAAGTAAGGATCGATTTCTACGACTTTATCATTTTTCACAGCACTTACGTCTTTAATAACATCATTAGATAATGCTTGTTTCGCAGATGATTTACCACCAACTGCTACTCCACGGTCCATCGCATAGATGATATCCGGATTTGTTTTGTTGATATATTCAAAGTTAATAACTTGTCCGTGTCCTTTGGCCTGAATATTTTTGTCCGCTTCTTTCACGCCTAATACATCATGAATAAATCCGAAACGGCCACCTTTACCAAATACAGATAATTCTCCTTCATTGGCTAATACAAACAATCCTTTATCTTTAGACTTTTCAGTCATTGCTTTTACTTCTTCAATCTTTTTGTCTAAATCATCGATTAAAGCCGTTGCTTCTTTTTCTTTACCAAAGATTTTACCGATATTTTCAGTGTTTTCTTTTACGCTTTCGATATATTTCGTATCATCTGTACCAACATATAAAATTGTAGCGTCTGGTGCTGCTTTTTTCATTTCTTCCATTACTTTTTGTGTTGCCTGGCGTCCAGAAATTAAGATGAGTTCTGGTTGTTGTTCAGCTAATTTTTCAAAGTTAGGTTCTTTTAAACTTCCTAAGTTTGTATATTTATCATCTTTAAAGTTTTCAAGGAATGACGGAACACTGCGATTGCCTTCACCTTTAGGTAATCCTTTAACTTCTCCATCGACACCTAATTCCTGCATGGTTGCCAATGTTCCGTAGTCAAATACTGCAATATTTTTTGGGTTTTTCGGAACTTCTACAGTTTCTGTTACGTCTTTTGCGTCACTTCCGTCTTCTTTTTCACCCATTAGTTTGTATTTATTTTCAATTTTAATCGTTTCAGCCTTATCTGAGTCTCCTGCTGTCTTATCTTCTGATTTTGTACTTTCTTTGTCATTACCACATGCTGCTAACACAATAATTAAAGCTAAAGTTAATACTAAACTAAAAATACGTTTCATTCCTATATTCTCCTTTGATTTATGTATTATTCCCCTGTAAATAAATTAGCCCTACATTAAAAACTACCCGGCAACACTCCTTTCAATGGATTGAATTATACTGCCTGTACTTCTTCGATAAATTCATCAACTGTCATGTGCTCATCGTCAAAATAGACACAGATTTGCTGACCGAAGATACATTCAATTTGAATGTCCATATCGTATACTGCTTTTAATTTTTCTGTTGTAATAACATCTTCTTTTTTTCCGTCTAATAATACGACACCATCTTTTAAGGCAATGATGTAATCTGCATAACATGATGCAAAGTTAATATCATGAATCACAATAACAATCGTCTTTTGTTTTTCGCGAACTAATCTACGGAGTAACTGCATCATCTGAACAGAATGTTTCATATCTAAATTATTCAATGGTTCATCTAAGAAGATATAATCCGTATCCTGTGCTAAAGTCATCGCAATATATGCGCGTTGTTTTTGTCCCCCTGACAATTCATCTAAGAAGCGATTTTCAAAAGGTTTGAGTTCTAAATATTCAATTGCTTCATCAACAATTGCGTGATCTTCTTTCGTTAAACGACCTTTAGAGTATGGAAATCTTCCGAAGTTAACTAAGTCGCGAACAGTAATTTTTAAGTTCGTATGATTACTTTGCTTTAATACTGCAAGTTGCATTGCGATATCATCACTTTTCATCTCTTCAACCGGAACATCATTTAACAACACAGCGCCACTATCGTAATCACTTAAACGTGTAATTGCTGATAACAATGTACTTTTACCGGCTCCATTCGGTCCGATAATCGCCGTGATTGCACCTTTTTTTATTTCCACGGAAATGTCACTTAGAATTTCTTTCTGTCCAATCGTTTTGTGCAAATGTTGTACTTTAATCATGTGCACCCTCCTTAAATAATAGATAGATGAAGTAAACGCCACCTATAAAGTTAATCAATATCGTAATTTCTGTTGTGCCATCAAATACGTATTGATTGATCATTTGTCCAAGTAATAGTGTAATGCCTGATACTGCTAATACCGAAATGATTAAATATTGATGTTTAAATGTCTGCATAAATTGATACGTAACATTACAGACAATGATACCTAAAAATGTAATGGGTCCAACGAGTGCGGTCGATATACTTACTAATACCGCAACCACTAACAGCATATTACGCGTTAACTTTTCAACATTTACACCTAGATTCGTTGCGTGTGTGTTCCCTAAACTTAATACGTCTAATTCATGTGCATGCATGTAAATATAAATGAGTAACAGCACAATGATAATACAGCTGATGAGTAATAACTTTTCATTGACCGTATTAAAGCTTGCGAACAGTTTATCCTGTAATAATAAGAAATCATCCGGATTCATTACCATATGCATAAAGCTCGATAAACTAGAAAAGCATGTTCCCATTACAATCCCAAACAGTAATACAAAATACACGGATGTATTTTTCTTAAAGACGATATTGAATAAGCCTAATGTAAACAAAATCATCAGTACAACGGAAATAAAGAAATTCACATATACATTGAAGAATAAATCCCCTAGTTTTCCGAAGAAGAATATAATGATGGTCTGGATAAATAAGTAGACCGCATCAAGTCCGATGACCGATGGTGTTAGTAGGTGGTTTTCAGTGATGGTCTGGAAGATGAGTGACGATACACCAATTGCTGCACCGACTAAAATAATGGCAGCAAGCTTTCGCAGTCTTGATGGTAGTACATAATCTAAAATTTGCAGATTAAGCTGGATCATTACAAAGCCAATCATCAGTGCAATCATCACGAATAAGAGTAACGATAATTTTTTCGTTGTATTAGGCATATTCTTTCCTCCTTTTCAGAAGGATGACCATAAATACAACACTACCTAAGATACCTAGCGTTAGCCCTATCGGTATTTCGTATGGAAAGATAATAATTCGGCTGAATATATCAGCAATCATTACAATTATTGCACCGAGAAGCGCAGTGTACGGTAACGCTTTATTCATATGATCTCCGACAAAAAGTCCAACGATATTCGGTACAATTAATCCCAGAAACGGTAATACACCGATTGTTACAACGACAGTCGCTGAAACCACTGCTGCAATGACTACGCCGAGATTCATTATTTTGTTGTATGAGATTCCTAAGTTCTTACTAAATGACTCTCCCATCCCAACAATCGTAAAGTGATGTGCAAAGAAATACATAATAATAACCATTGGAATGATGATATACAGCACTTCATAACGTCCTTTCGTAATCATCGAAAAATCACCGACAAAGAAGTTAGAAATGCTTTGCACTGCATTAAATCTTAATGCCATAAATGTTGCTAAACTGGAAACGATATTACCAAGCATCAATCCGACGAGCGGAATGAATATCGCATCTTTAAACTTAATACGATTAACAATCCACATAAACATAAATGTCCCGAGAATAGCAGTTGTAATACTAAATCCGAGTTTCACTAATAATGGCGCTTGTGCAAAGAAAATCATTGATATCAATACACCAAATTTCGCAAAATCCATCGTACCAGCTGTTGTCGGCGAGACGAATTTATTACGTGTAAGCTGCTGCATCAGTAACCCTGCAACACTTAATGCCACGCCTGCTAATATAATAGATAGTGTTCTCGGGAAACGACTATTTATTAAAATATTTTTCTGATTGTCTGATAAGTGCATTAAATGTTGCGGCGAAATATCAATCACCCCTACAAATATCGAAACAATCGATAATAACACTAATGCAATAAGGCCATAAATCATTTTCATCAACAAGAGCTCCAATCATAAATGATAATAATTATCATTGAGAAACATTTTCAGTTACAATCATAACAGACTGAGAATTATTTTCAACCTGTATTTTAAAAAAATACGTTGAAAAATTAGTTATTATTAAAAAAGTTGTATTGGTAACGCTTTATTTCATGATATATTGAACATAAGTAAACAAGAAGGGGTGAGCTTATGAATAAACAACACGGAGAACAGGCACTAGAAAAAACGATAGGTTTCTGGACCGCCATTACTGTCGTTATCGGTACAATTATAGGTTCAGGCGTTTTCGTTAAACCGTCAGTCGTATTAAATCATGCGGGGACAAGTGATCTTGCAATCTGGGCATGGATTGTCGGGGGTATACTGACACTTGCTGCCGGTCTTACGATTGCTGAAGTTGGTGCTCAAATTCCTAAAACAGGTGGATTATATGCTTATATAAGAGATATTTACGGACCATTCTGGGGATTTTTAACTGGCTGGATGCAAACTGTTATTTATGGACCTGCAATCATTGCTTCATTGTCTTTATTTTTCGGTATTTTAGTAACAAACTTCTTTGAATTAGATCCTGCTTTAGGTATATGGATCGGTATTGCAGCATTTACTTTCCTCGTTATCTTAAATATTATGGGGACTGGTTTAGGTGGTGCGATGCAGACATTTACAACAATCTGTAAATTGATACCTGTATTCGCGATTATCATTTTCGGTCTGTTATGGGGTAAAGAAGGTATATTCGGTCAAGACGTTACCAGCTTAATTAAAAATCAAGAAGAAATTAACTTTGGTCGTGCTGTATTAGCGACACTTTTCGCCTATGATGGATGGATTCTATTAACGAACTTAACTGGAGAAATGAAAAATCCTAAAAGAAATCTACCGTTAGCAATGTTTGCCGGCTTAAGCGTCGTTACACTTGCTTACGTGTTGATTAATATCGCTGTATTCCATGTTATTCCTGCTGATAAATTAGTAGGCATGGGTAATACTTCTTCAGCGGAAGCAGCTAAGATCTTATTCGGTGATTTCGGTTCTAAATTTGTGAATATCGGTGTAATTATTTCAATCTTCGGATGCTTAAACGGTAAAATTATGACATTCCCACGTATTCCATTTGCGATGGCCGATGATCATCTATTACCATTTGATAAAGCAATTAGCTATGTCAGCCCTAGATTCAAATCACCAATTGGTGCATTAATTGCTGTATATGTTATCAGTATGATTTTATTATTATTAACAATTGTTATTCCTGATATCGTTAATGCAGATTACTTATCAGAAGTATGTATCTTTATTATTTATATCTTCTATCTAGCAGCATTTATTGGTCTATTCTTATTAAGACAACGCAATAAAGGTGTTAATCGCGATTACTCAGTGCCACTTTATCCGATTGTTCCAATCGTTGCGTTACTTGGAGGATTATTCATTATCATCAGTACGTTAATGAGTGACTTTGTCGGTTCTATGCTGGGCGTGGCATTTGTTATCATTGGCATTCCTTTCTATTTTATTTTAAGAAAGAGACATTAAGATGTTTAACGCCTGCTAAACGGGATATATATGAATTATATAACTTATAGAAATGAGGCAAATGATTATGAATAAATTAGTGAGATTAATTATTAAATTAAGCCCTATCTTAATTCCAATTGTTAAAGCACAATTAGAAAAACGTGCACAGCAACAGTCAAATACACAATCACAACACGTTAATAATAAGCAATAAAAATAAGGCTAACGCGAATGCGTTAGCCTTATTTTTATTGCTTTTTCTATAATTTAATTGCTGCCAACATGAGGGCAACCCATGCTGCAATAAACAATACGCCACCAATCGGTGTAATAGCACCTAATATTTTAATTTGTGTTAAAGCTAAAATGTATAAAGAGCCACTAAAGAAAACAATACCAAGTGTCATCATCCAGCCTGCTGCATTTAAATTTAACTTTGTTGTACCATTTAATATACCAATCGCTATTAATCCGAGTGCATGATACATTTGATATGTCGTTGCTTTCTCCCAGATGCCCATATATTTTTCATTTAACTTACCTTCTAAACCATGGGCACCAAACGCGCCACATGCCACTGCCATCATTGCATTAATCGCACCGATAATTAAAAATAATTTCATCACTTATTCCTCCTGAATTTAAAAATCAAATATTGAATCACCGTTACCGAAACCGTCATCCGTTTTCACTTTATTGTCACTTGATACTACTTTAGCTCCCATCATCTTCAACTCTTCAGTTGTGATACCTGCATGAGGCCCAGTAATTTTACTGACATTTGTTAGCTGTACTGGTGTATCAGACATTGCTACACCACTTTCTTCAGTTTGCCCGAAACGCGCTAACATTTCAATGGCATAAAGATGCTTATTAAACGCTGCATCACTATTCGCTTGTTTCAAAAGCGTTATTTCCTGAGATAATTGTGCAATTAATTTCTGGTTCATGATAAATCCTCCCTTGCCCAGTTAATTGGCGTTAGTCCGTGCATTTCTAAATCTTGGTTTATTTTACTGAAAGGTTTTGAACCGAAGAATCCACGATATGCACTGAGTGGACTAGGATGGACACTTTTAATAATTGTATGTTTATCTGTATCAATAAACTGCGTCAGTTTTTGCGCTGGACTGCCCCATAGGACAAAGACAGCATGTTCTTTATGATGAGATACCGCTTCAACAATCGCCTGCGTAAAATATTCCCATCCAATACCTTGATGTGCATTCGGCGTCTTTTGTTCGACAGTAAGCACTCTGTTCAAAAGTAGTACACCTTCTTTAGCCCATCCGGTAAGATCACCTGTTACACGCGTGATACCTAAGTCGCTTTCAAGTTCTTTATACATATTACGTAGCGATGGTGGTAATTTAGTACCATCTTGCACTGAGAACGCTAAGCCATGCGCTTGATTCGGACCATGATACGGATCTTGTCCGATAACAACTACTTTAACATTTTCAAAAGGCGTTAAAGCGAATGCATTATAAATCGCTTCACGAGGCGGATAAACTGTTTTCGTATTATAAGCTTCTTCTAAAAATGCATCCATATCTGAAAAATCATGTGTTAATTTAATTTCATGAAATATCTTTTGCCAATCCATAACTTCACCTCATTGAAATTGTAACATAACTTAGTGTTTATTTATTTTTTAAAATCCTCATTAATGATATGATATTATAACAAATAACTTTATAGGGGAAATGAAATATGAGCTTAAAAAAGATTTTAACAATTGCAGGATCTGATACAAGTGCAGGAGCTGGTATGCAGGCTGACTTAAAAACTTTCCAGGAATATAACACTTACGGGATGGTAGCATTAACTGCTGTTGTAGCAATGGATCCAGAAACATGGGTACATGACGTTACACCACTTCCAATCGAGTTATTAGATAAACAAATTAAAACAGCATTATCTATCGGACCAGATGCCATTAAAACAGGTATGTTAGGTACTGAAGAAATCATTGAACGTGCAGCCAAAGCTTTCGAAGATTCTGATGCAGCGTTTTTCGTTGTAGACCCTGTTATGGTATGTAAAGGGGAAGATGAAGTACTTAACCCAGGCAATACTGATGCAATGATTAAATACTTATTACCACTTGCTACTGTTGTGACACCGAACTTATTTGAAGCAGGTCAATTATCTGGTTTAGGTAAACTAACTACAATCGAGCAGATGAAAGAAGCAGCAAAGATTATTCATGAGCGTGGTGCAAAACACGTTATCATCAAAGGTGGCAAAGCTTTAGAATCTGATGAAGCGTTAGACCTATACTATGATGGGGAAACTTATACATTACTGACAACAGATAAATTCCAATCATCATATAACCATGGTGCAGGTTGTACATTTGCAGCTGCTACGACAGCAAACTTAGCATTAGGTAAATCTCCACGTGAAGCTGTTATCGCTGCTAAAGGATTTGTAGCATCAGCAATTAAACACGGCTGGAAAATGAACGAATTTGTTGGTCCAGTACAGCACGGTGCTTACAATAACGTTGAGAAGATTGAAGTAACGACTAAAGAAGTTTAATTATAATGCTGAGACGTTTGTCTCAGCTTTTTTATGTCTTTTTTCTTATGCAAGCTCAAAAGGTATAATTTTTACAATTTATTTAGTAAAATAGTCTAGTATAAACTTTGAGGAGCAATGAAGATGGAATTAATCGAAAAACAACAAGTACAGGAGCTATTGAATCAATTTCAAGAGAAGCCTGTCTATTTACATGTAGAAACAACGAATGGGGCTTATGCAAGTCACTTTGACGAAAAAGTGTTCAATGCGGGTACATTCTTACATAATATTCAAGTATCATATATACAAGGGATTATTACTGGCGGCGGAAAAGAACCTTACCGTGTCGGTTTAAAATTAAATGGCGGATGGATCTATGTGCAAGGTTTAACACACTTCGAAATTGACAAGCAAGGTCGTTTCTTAATGGCAGGATTAAACTATCAAGGACAGCTTGCAGCAGCTCTTGAAATAAGCGAAACACCATTTGAAGTTTAAGGGGGAAATGATGATGGAACAAGAAAGACAAGTACTCGTAATCTTCCCTCATCCGGATGATGAAGCATTCGGTGTATCAGGTACGATTATGAAACATATCGATGCAGGTACGCCTGTCACTTACGCATGTCTCACATTAGGACAGATGGGAAGAAACTTAGGAAATCCACCATTTGCAACACGCGAAACATTACCTAAGATTCGTGAGAAAGAATTAGAAGATGCATGTCGCGTAATGGGGATTACCGACTTACGTAAAATGGGTTACCGTGATAAAACGTTAGAATTTGAATTACTAGATGACTTAGCGGATATGGTTACAGGATTAATTAATGAATTAAATCCTTCAAAAATTATTTCGTTCTATCCAGGTTACTCAGTGCATCCGGATCACGAAGCAACAGCGGATGCAGTCGTTGAAGCAGTCCGTCGTATGGACGGTGAGAAACCTAAACTACATTTAGTCGCTTTTAGTAATGATACCGTTGAGAATATTGGCGAACCCAATGTTGAATATGATATTTCGGGATATGAAGAAAGAAAGATGAATGTATTAGGTGCCCATGCATCGCAAACAGGACCAATGCTAGAAAATTTAGCAGCCAATACACAAGAAGCAGAAGCGGCAAAAGATATGTGGCTTCGAAAAGAACGCTTCTACGAATACGAAGTTTAATTAGGAGAATGAGATGGATCAATATAATTTAAATACACGTGAAGGTCGCTGGAAACATTTCGGTTCAGTAGATCCAATCAAGGGGACTAAACCTACTGAGAAAGAAAAGATGACTGACCTGCAAAGTTCAAAAAAAGATTTTTTATTCGAAATCGATCATGTAGGTATTAAAAATTTAACATATCCAGTCCGTCTGGATGGATATCAAACAGCAGGAACATTTAGCTTATCTACACATTTAGCTAAAGATGAAAAAGGCATTAACATGAGTCGTATTTTAGAATCAGTTGAAGCCCATTATGAAAATGGTTTATCACTTGACTTTGAAACATTAAAAGCAGTGTTAGTCACTTTACAAACAGTAATGCATCAAAAAGATGCGACCGTTGATGTAGATGCGAAATGGTTCTTTGACCGTTTCAGTCCGGTAACGAATTTACGTGCAATCGGACATGCAGATACGCGTTTTTCTATGACAGTTGAAGATGAGACGACAGTCAATAAATCATTAACATTAACAGCAATGGTAACAACACTTTGTCCATGTTCTAAAGAAATCAGTGAATACTCTGCGCATAACCAACGTGGAATTGTGACAGTGAAAGCCGACTTCGCGCCAGAAGGTGAATTACCTGAAGATTTTAAAGAACGCATCTTAGAAGCGATGGAAGTCAATGCAAGTTCAATGTTATATCCTATATTAAAACGTACAGATGAGAAATCAGTAACTGAACGTGCGTATGAAAACCCTCGTTTCGTTGAAGACTTATTACGATTAATCGCAGCTGATTTAGTAGAATTAGATTTCATTGAAGGTTTCACAATTGAATGTCGTAATGAAGAATCCATTCATCAGCACGATGCATTCGCTCGACTAACTTATAAGAAATAGGTGATTGCTATGTCTGAAAAAGAAAAAATGATTGCCGGATTAATGTATGACCCTAGTGATTTAGAATTAAAGAACGATCGTTTGAACGCTAAATTGACTGTACGTGCGTATAATAACACGCCTGAGAATTTAGCGGAAGAACGTGAAAAACGTATAAAAGCAATTCTTGGTTCGTCAAAAGAGAATGTAATGATTGAAACTGATTTCAGATGTGACTATGGTTATAATATTCATGTGGGTGAAAACTTTTATGCTAATCATGATTTAACGATTTTAGATGTAGCACCAGTTACTATTGGTGATAATTGTATGATAGCACCTGGCGTGCATATCTACACAGCAACTCATCCGATTGACCCTACCCAGCGCAATAGCGGTTTAGAGTATGCTAAGCCTGTTGTGATTGGAGATAATTGCTGGATTGGTGGACGTAGTGTGATCAATCCAGGTGTGACAATCGGCAATAACGTAGTGATTGCCAGTGGATCTGTCGTAACCAAAGACGTACCAGATAATGTTGTAGTCGCAGGTGTACCAGCCCGCGTTATACAAGTAATAGAATAATATGATGAAAGCGATGATACTTGTGGGTATCATCGCTTTTTAATTGGATATGTATCGTATTAGTTGTTGAGATGTGTCCAATATTGTTACGTTATTGGACACGTCGCACCAGATTACAAATTGTTTAGTCCGATATATCACTTATATCGGACTTGTTTGGCTCTGTGAAATCTAAACTTCTCCATTCATCACTTGCATAATTGCACGTCCGACACCGCTGTCTTCATTAGATCCTGCCATGTAACGCGCTACTGCTTTTACTTCATCTGTACCGTTTTCCATTGCAAAGGAATACTTCGCTTTCTCAATCATCGAAATATCATTTAAATTATCACCAATCGCCATCACTTGGTCCATCGTGATATTTAGCTGTTCACATAGCGCCTCTAATGCAATCCCTTTTTGTGCATCATTATGTGTGATTTCAATGTTACCACGAGATGACGCAGATACTGCTAAATGTTTAAACTGGGCAAGTTCCGCTTTAGCTGTATCAATTTTGTCTAAATCACTAGAGAAGGCTAAGAATTTCATCACAATCTCACCATCACGTTCATATACTTCCTGATAATTTGATACTTCTTTTAGTGATCCATTATCAATTCGTTTCTGGATAGCGTTGCGTATTTTTTCTACATCGGGTGTGTGTCCCATCTTTTCTGCGATATCCAGATAAATTTGTAAGTCTTTCTCTTTATCTTCCGTATAAATACGTGCACTTGTGTATACCTGATAATACAAATTGTACTTATCTAATATCGAAGTAATATCTTTAATCTGTTGATCGCTTAATTTCGAAGTATGTCTAATATTGAATTCCTCATCACGCACTTCCGCACCATTTAAGCAAATGAATGGTACTTTTAATCCTGTCGGTTTAATAGGAGTATTCGCTTCATAGAATGCACGTCCTGTAGCAATGACAACTGTAACACCTTTTGATTGTGCATATTCAATCGCCTTAATATTTTCTTCAGATACTTCATGTGCACTGTTTAATAATGTTCCATCCATATCGGTTGCAATTAGTTTAATCATGGGCTCATCTCCTCATTTGAATACATACAGTTTAACAAATTTTTTAAGCGATATCTAAAATAATTCACTTTTAAGTTTTTTTTGTTTTTTGAGTAACTTTTTCTGTCTCAAAATTCTAAAGAAATCTTTCAGTAAATTACTACATTCATCATGACATATCCCACTAATCACAGTTGCCCGATGATTAAATTCCCGTTGATTGAGTAAGTTCATCAGACTGCCACTGCACCCACCTTTTTCATCATGTGCACCGTAAACAACGATTGGTATACGACTCATCACGATAGCTCCACTGCACATCACACATGGTTCCAGTGTTACATACAAAGTACATTCCTCTAAGCGCCACGTCCCTAAATGTTCACTTGCTGCCTGAATTGCTTTCATCTCCGCATGATGAATCGGATTTTGTTCGGACTCCCGTGTATTAAACCCTCTACCGATAATTTCACCGTGATGGACTACTACAGCACCAATCGGTACTTCATCAATCGCTAAAGCTTTATGCGCTTCTTCAATTGCAAGTTTCATATAAACTTCATGATTCAAATTATCGTCCACCTTCATAATTTTTGTGTTACAATACTATATACTATTTTATTCTACATTAGAGGAGATTATTATGACACCTTTATATATTGCAATTGAAGGTCCTATCGGTGTCGGCAAAAGTTCATTAACTACTTTACTTTCTAAACATCTAGGTGTTCCTGCGATGTACGAAATCGTAGAAGAGAATCCTTTTCTTTCAGACTTTTATGCTGACATTGAAAAGTGGAGCTTTCAAACCGAGATGTTCTTCTTATGCCATCGATACAAAGAGTTAAGTGAGTTAAGTAAAGATAAAGCTGTAGTCAGCGATTATCACATTCTAAAGAATAAAGTGTTTGCAAAGAATACTTTAAACGATAATGAATATGATAAATTCATCCGTATCTATGATATTCTAACTGAAGATATTAGAGAGCCTGATGCAACGATATTCCTAACAGCAGAACTTGATACTTTAAAGACACGTATCGCCAAGCGTGCACGAGACTTCGAACAGATTATTGAAGATGATTATTTAATTAAGTTAACCGAAGATTATAAAAATGTATACGAATCTATGAAAGATAGTGATACAACCTTACTCATCGATACGACACATCTTGATTTTGTAAATAATCCACAAGATTTCGAACAAATATTACAACGCATTACCGCGAGAATTGGAGAACACAATGTACCAAATACCAAATGATGCAATTATTACTATCGCTGGCACAGTAGGTGTCGGTAAATCTTCTTTAACAAGAGCTTTAGCTGAAAAATTAAACTTTAAAACGTCTTTCGAAAAAGTTGATAATAATCCTTATCTTGAAAAATTCTATGCTGACTTTGATCGTTGGAGCTTCCATCTGCAAATCTACTTTTTAGCAGAACGCTTCAAAGAACAAAAACGTATGTTTGAGTATGGTGGTGGATTTATTCAAGATCGCTCTATTTACGAAGATGTTGATATCTTCGCTAAGATGCATGAAGAAGGCGGTACGATGACGGCTGAAGACTTCAAAACGTATTATGAATTATATGAAGCCATGGTGATGACACCATACTTCCCTAAACCTGACTGTTTAATCTATTTAGAATGCGATTATGAATCTGTGATTAATCGTATTGCAGAACGTGGACGTCAAATGGAAATTGAAACTGATGAAGCTTACTGGCGTGCCTTATTTGCGCGTTATGAAAAGTGGATTGATGGTTTCAACGCCTGTCCAGTCGTACGTGTCAATATTAATGAATATGATGTGTATGACGATATCGATTCACTGGATCCTGTTATTCAGAAAATCGCAAAAGTCATTGAAACGCATAGAGCTATGCATCAAAGATAAATAAAAAGATGATACGGTAAAAATTTACCGTACCATCTTTTTATTATTTTATAACTCAAGTTTATCAATCATCTCAGCAACACTACCTAGAACGACGTGGGCATTACGCAAATCTTGTTGATCGCCTGATCCTGATAATACGCCAACGATTTTACCAACTTCACCATTTTGCCCAAGTTCTACATCCATCTCTGTATCACCAACCATCATCGTATCTTCTTTGACAACATTTAAATCATCCATGATCAGCTGTAACAGTTCTTTTTGTGGTTTATGATAATCAGTGGAATCACTCGTAATAATCTTATCGAAGTATGCACGAATGTTATATTTATCAATAAATAAATCCATCGATGCTGTGTCGTCCGCAGACACAATCGCAAGCAGATAACCTTTATCATGTAAAGATTTCAATGTGTCCTGAACACCTTCAATCATTTCGATGTCTTCCGCTTCATTGTCAGACGTTGTATGTTCAATCTTTTTAAGTAACCAGCTTGCCATCGCATCACCATTCGGAAGTTTTTCTAAACTTGAGACGATAGTCTTTGTTGTTTTTGCGCCAATCAATTTATCAACATGATCATCGACAATACCGAACGCGTCTTTTATTTCAGATTTCGGCACATGTATATTAGTACGCACTGAAAATTCATTGATCAAGTCATCAGCTAACTTTACCAACGGATGTCCTAATTTCATTAATGTTCCGTCTTTATCAAATACGATTAATTTCGTCATAATCCTTCTCTACTCCTTAACTTCACTTTTATTAATTTTATACCCGCTTCACGCAAAAATATCTCACTCTATTTTGAGTGAGATATTTTATTTATTTGATTTCTAAAACTAAATCTCCCGCTTTTACATGATTAAAACGTCGTGCAACACCGTAATGTAATACATATGTTACTACAAGTGGTAATAAGACCCCCGCAATCATAAATTGCGTAAATGGTACAACGCCTTGATCATTTAAAATCTGCATCGGTGCGATAAATCCGCATAAGCCGATACCACCAATTTCATATGGTACGCCTAAATGAAATCCAAGGATTGCAACTGGTCCACTGATTGCAGCAGCTGCAAGTGGCGCTACCATAATTTTAGGGTTGTTTACAATGTTCGGGAACTGAACTTTAGGTGTACAAACGAGCTGTGCCAAGAAACCACCTAAATCATTATCCTTTAATCCCATAGCTGTGTATCCTACAAATTGTGCTGAGATACCGACAAGTGCTGCGGCAGAAGATGCTGGGTCAAGTTGTAAAACGATAACCAGCGCTGCTGATGATGCTGGTGTCATTACGATAACTGCAAATACGAGTGCAATCACTACAGACGAGATGAGCGGTTGTCCTTCTACAGATTGAGCGATCGATTTCGAAATAACGACTAATGCCGGTTCCACGACACGCGCCAGATAATATCCAGCTAAACTACCAGCAAGTACTGCAGATGTTGGCACTGCCATCATGTCAAGAATCGTCTTTCCAGTTACTTTCTTACCAACATACGTTGCTACGATTGCACCGATAATTGCACCGATTGGAAGTCCTGTCTGGATTGTAAAAGCTCCATTTACTTCTTTTAATGCGTTACCGCCAATCGTTGCAGCAACCATCGCAGATACTAATGTAATACCATTTGCGCCTAAACTATAAGCGATAGCTCCTCCTAGTGCCGGTGCTAAAATTAACATCGAAATCGTACCGAAAAGAACTAATAAATCAAAATGTAATAAACCTCCAAGCGACTTTAATAGCATCCCTACACCGAGAGATACAAAGATACCAGCTGAGATACCTTGTGCGCCTTTTTCAAATCGATCTTTAAAATATGCTTTTTTACGCATCTCATGTTCCATAATTATCCACTCCTATTTTTAGTTTTTACATAATATGACCTTCTTTATCGTTACAAATATGAATATCCATAATTGACCACTCTCCTTATTATTTATTCTACTGAAATACACCATCCAAACGGATCTTCTTTTGAACCATTTTGAATGCTTGTATACGCATTATATAGTTCTTCAGTTAATTTACCTGTATTGCCATCGCCAATCGTTAATACTTCATCTTTATATTTAATCTCGCCAACCGGTGAGATAACGACTGCTGTTCCTGCGCCGAATACTTCGGTTAAACTGCCATCTTTTGCACTATCCACAACTTCCTGAATACCGATGCGACGTTCTTCCACAACATATCCTAAATGCTCAGCTAGCTCTAAAATCGACTTACGTGTAATACCCGGTAATATACTGCCATTCAGTTCAGGTGTTACAAATTTATTATTGATAACAAAGAATATATTCATACTCCCTACTTCTTCAATATACGCCTGTTCTACACCGTCTAGCCATAACACTTGGTCGTATCCTAATTTTTCAGCTCCAGATTGAGCAATTAAACTTGCAGCATAGTTGCCTGCTGCTTTCGCAAATCCTACACCACCTCTAACTGCTCTAACATATTCATCTTCAACATAGATTTTGGTAGGTGATAATTGTCCACCTCCATAATAAGCTCCAACTGGTGATAAAAGAATCAGAAATTTATAGCTAATCGCTGGTCGTACACCTAAGAAAGGTTCGTTCGCAAATACAATCGGTCTAATATATAAAGACTGACCTGCGCCATCTGGAATCCACGCTTCTTCTAGTGCAACAAGCTGTTTAAGAGCTTGTATCATTTCTTCAACGTCTATTTGAGGCATCTCTAATCGTTCACATGACTGATTCATTCGTTTAAAATTTTGATCGGGGCGAAATAACTGAACACCATCTTGTGTCTTATAAGCCTTCAGTCCTTCAAAAACTGCCTGACCATAATGAAGCACTTGCGAAGCAGGGCTCATGGAGATTTCCTGATAAGGGATGATTTTTTTATTATGCCAACCTTCTTCTTGTGAGTAATCCATTGAAAACATATGATCTGTAAAAAATTGACCAAATCCCAAATTTTCAGGATCAGGCTTTTGCTGTTTATGCATTCGTTCTTCCACTTCAAATACAGCTACCATTTCATTCAATCCTTTCAAAATTTATTATTAATGTCACTTAGTATAGCAACTCTAAATTCGTTTTTCAATGAGTTTTTAGAAAATTCTAATTCTTTTATACAATTAAAACGCTTACATTAAAAATCAAAAAAATCCGAAGAAATTCGCAATAATTGCTACGCATTTCTTCGGATTATTTATAAGATTTATCGATTATTTGTTTTCTTTTAATTTAATTGCATCTAACATCTCTTTCGTCATTGCATCTAAATCAAACTTAGGTTCAAATCCCCATTGTTGCTTCGCTTCAGTTGCATCGATTGAGTTTGGCCAGCTTTGTGCAATACCTTCACGTACTGGATCTACATCATAATCAAGTTCGAAGTCTGGCATTACTTTACGAATGCTTGCAGCGATCATTTCTGGATCTACACTCATCGCTGTAACATTAAATGCGTTACGGTCTTTTAAGTTTTCAGCAGGTGCTTCCATTAACTTGATAATTGCATCAATCGCATCATCCATAAACATCATATCCATGAATGTACCTTTGTTGATGTATGAAGTGTATTTACCTTCACGAATCGCTTTGAAGTAAATTTCTACTGCATAGTCAGTTGTACCGCCACCTGGTTCTTTAACGTGTGAGATAAGACCTGGGAAACGTACACCACGTGTATCTACGCCGAAACGGTGGAAGTAATAGTCACATAATAACTCACCAGAAACTTTGTTTACACCGTACATTGTTGTAGGACGTTGTATTGTTACTTGTGGCGTATTGTCTGCTGGAGTACTTGGTCCAAATGCACCGATTGAAGAAGGTGTAAAGAACTGCATGTTATATTTACGTGCAACTTCTAATGCGTTCAGTAAACCGCCCATATTTAAGTTCCATGCGAATACCGGATTTTTCTCAGCTGTTGCTGATAATAATGCAGCCATATGCATTAAAGTATCTGCTTTAAAGTCTGCAGCTAATTTGTCCATACGTTCAGCATCTGTTACATCTAACTCTTCGAAAGGACCTTCTAAAACTTTTGCGCCTTCTTCTGGACGACGTAAGTCTGTAGCTAATACATTGTCTACACCATAAATTTCACGTAATTTAAGTGTCAATTCAGTTCCGATTTGACCTAATGCACCAGTAATCATAATTCTTTTCATGTTTATACCCCTTTATGTACATTTGTCTTTCTCGAAAGTACAAATGTAATGATTTTTAATTATTTGCACATTCATTCTATAATAAAAACGGTTACATGTCCATTAGGGAGATACATAAAAAGAGTGGGAAATTCCCACTCTTTTGTGATTTGTTCATATTATTTTAAGATTTACAAATTATTTAATGATATTTAATGCTTTACCGACGCGTTCATAAATTGCTAAAGCATCGTCTAACATTTCTTTAGTATGCGCAGCAGTTGGCATATTACGTACACGTCCTGTACCTTTTGGCACAGTTGGGAAGACGATAGATTTAGCATATACGCCTTCTTCCATTAAACGTTTAGAGAATTCTTGAGTTGTTTTCTCATCACCGATAATACATGGAGTAATAGGTGTTTCTGAATGACCGATATCGAAACCTAATTTTTTAAGGCCGTCTTTTAAGTAGTTACCATTTTCCCATAACTTATCATGTAATTCAGTAGATTCCATTAAAATATCAATTGCTTCAGTTATCGCACGCGTATCTGATGGTGCTAATGAAGTAGAGAATAAAAATGGACGTGAAGCAACTTTTAACCAGTCGATTAAATCTTGTGTTCCAGCTACATATCCGCCAACAACACCGATTGCTTTTGATAAAGTACCGATTTGGAAATCAATCTTATCCTGAAGACCGAAATGTTTCACTGTTCCTGCACCTTTACCCATTACACCACTACCGTGTGCATCATCAACATAAGTGATTAAACCGAATTCTTCAGCAATTTCAACGATTTCTGGTAATTTTGCAACGTCTCCATCCATAGAGAATACACCATCAGTAATATACATTACTTTTTTGTAAAGTCCAGATTCAACCGCTTCTTTTGCTTTCGCACGTAAATCGTCCATATCTGAGTGGTTTACACGGATGATCTTCGCTTTAGATAAACGACATCCGTCGATGATAGATGCATGGTTTAATTCATCTGAAAGAATTGCATCTTCTTTATTCATAACTGCACTAATTGCTGCCATATTACAGTTAAATCCTGATTGGTATGCAATTGCAGCTTCAGTACCTTTAAATTCTGCTAATTTTTCTTCTAATTGAACGTGTAAATCTAATGTACCATTGATTGTACGTACTGCACCTGCACCAACACCGTGTGAGTCTACAGCTTCTTTAGCGACTTTCTTCATGCGATCATTTGTAGCTAAACCTAAATAGTTATTAGATGAAAGGTTGATTAATTCTTTACCTTTAATTTTAATGATTGGACCGTTTGCGCCTTCAACAACATTAATTTCATTGTATAGACCGTTGTCTTTTAAATAATTTAAATTCTCTGTTAAGAACTGTTCTAATACTTTAGACATTTTAAGCACCCCTTGAATGTAATTTTCATTTACATCATAACATAAGTTATAATGAACTGCTATTGAATAAGTAAACGGTTTCGGCCAGATTAAGAAGTTTAAATATTCTAATTTCTCTGTTACACTAATAACATTATACTGTAGAGGAGTGAGCCACTTGGATATCCAGCAGCTCGTACAAAATGAAACGGAGCAACTTATAAAAGACCGCAGATTTTTACATATGCATCCAGAACTGTCTTTTGAAGAAACAAATACTTATGCATTTATTCTTGAGCAATTACAGCAGCTCAAACATTTCTCGATTAGAGAACGTGTCGGTGAGAAAGGATTAGTGGCAACCATTTCAAATGGTAGTGGTGCTTCAATCGCTTTGCGTGCTGATTTTGATGCACTGCCGATTCAGGATCAAAAAGACGTCCCGTACAAATCACAAAATGATGGTGTTATGCATGCCTGTGGTCATGATGGTCATACTTCTATTCTGCTAGGAGTAGCACGCATATTAGATAAACACTTCGACAATATTAATGGAACCATTGTTCTACTTTTCCAATTTGCTGAAGAACTTGCTCCAGGTGGTGCAGAACCAATGACCAATGATGGTGCCCTTGAAGGCGTGGATAGAGTTTACGGCAATCATCTATGGTCACCTTTTGAACATGGAGCGATACATTGTAAATACGATGCGATGCTGGCTAGTCCGGATATGTTCGATATCACAATACAAGGAAAAGGCGGACACGGTGCTCATCCTGATACAGCAATAGATGCGATTGTGGCGATGGCAACATTTATTACAAATATACAGACTATCGTTTCCAGAAATGTTCCCCCAACAAGTGAAGCCTTACTTACTATCGGAAAAGTTGTTGCTGGTAATGCATTTAATATTATAAGCGATAAGGCTTTTTGTACCGGCACAGTGAGAACATTCGATTCTGAAATAAAAACGCTGATAAAAACAGCGATGGAAAATGAATTAAAAGGACTATCGATTGCAAAAGGATTAACATACACATTAGATTATATCGACGGTTATCCTGCTGTTATCAATCATAATGAATGTGTGGATGTTATTAAACGTGCCTCAGAACGTTCCGGGTTATCCTTTAATGAAATGGAACAAGTGATGATTGGTGAAGATTTCTCATACTATCTACAGCATAAGCCAGGCGCTTTCTTCTTTACCGCTGCTGGTAATAAAGAACGTGGCATAACTGCACCTCACCATCACCCTTTATTTGATTTTGATGAATCTGCAATGAATGATGCTACAAAATTATTTTTAAATATATTATTAGAAGAAGGTGTACTATGTTTAAACAAATAGAGAAGTATTATGACGAACTTGTAGCATTACGTCGTCATTTTCATATGAACCCTGAACTATCATTTCAAGAAACGGAAACGCCCCAGTTTATCGCTGATTACTTATCTGATTTAGGTATTGAAGTCGAAACCGGTGTAGGTGGACGCGGTGTCGTAGGACGATTAATTAAAAATCCTGATTTACCTACACTTGCTATTCGTGCTGATTTCGATGCATTACCTATTCAAGATGAAAAAGAAGTGCCTTATAAATCACAAGTTCCAGGTGTTATGCATGCTTGTGGGCATGACGCACATACAGCGGTTCTACTTATTACAGCGAAAATCCTATCAGAAAACTTTGATAAACTGAACGGAAATTTAGTATTCATTCATCAGCATGCTGAAGAGGTTGATCCTGGTGGTGCAATACAAATGATAGCAGACAATTGTTTAAGTGGTGTGGATGCTATTATCGGTCAACATGTGTCAAGTTCTTTAGATGTAGGAAAGATTGGTTATAAATATGGGACAGCTACAGGCATCCCTGATGATTTCTGGATTACCATTCAAGGCAAAGGGGGGCACGCCGCACATCCAGATACGACGATTGATCCAGTTGCAGCAACAATACGCTTATGTAATGATCTTCAATATATTGTTTCACGTAAAACAAATCCAACGACTCCTGCAGTGCTATCTATTACACAATTAGAAGCAGGTGATCAGAACAATGTTATTCCAGATACATCTAAAATAGCTGGGACAATAAGAACATTTAATGCAGAAACACAAAATTTAATGTATAAAGAACTGAAAAAATGTCTGGAAGGACTCGTAACAACAATGGGAATCACTTATGAATTAAAATATTTAAAAGGATATCCTCCAGTTGTAAACACTACAAACGAAACAGACTTAATTGTTAGTGCTGCTCGCAAAATAGAGAGCGTAGAAGAACTTGTTGAACTTGAGCCTTCTCTAGGCGGAGAAGATTTTTCTTATTACTTGCAACGCGTTCCAGGTTCATTTTTCTATACTGGTACACGTAACGAGAACTTTAAGGCAGATTTCCCTCATCATCATCCAAAGTTTGATATTGATGAAAGAGGTATGTTGAATGCAGTAAAAGTATTCTTACAAGCTACTGTTGATTACTTTGAACAAGGGGGGGCTGTAGATGACATGGTATAAAACGGTAGACCAATATAAAGAAGAGTTGATTGAAATAAGAAGATATTTGCATATGCATCCGGAACTCTCTTTTCATGAGACAGAAACAGCCGAGTATATCGCAAATTATTTAACAGCGCTAGATATTCCAGTAACGCGTAATGTTGGAGGTAATGGGTTATATGGTGTGATAGAAGGTAAATTACCTGGCCCAACAGTATTACTCCGCGCGGATTTTGATGCATTACCTATTCAGGATTTGAAAGACGTACCTTATAAATCAAAAGTACCGGGTGTAATGCATGCTTGTGGGCATGATGGTCATACAGCAATGCTGCTGATTACTGCTAAAATCATAAAAGCACATCAAAGTGAACTTAAAGGAACAGTCATTCTTTGTCATCAACATGCTGAGGAAGTTTTACCAGGTGGTGCTAAATCAATGATTGAAGCAGGTGTTTTAGATGGGGTAGACTACGTATTTGGCACACACACTTCAAGCAACCTGGAAAGTAATGCAGTGAGTTTTGTTACCGGTCCTTCATATGGATTTGCCGATGCATTTACAATTGATATACATGGATTAGGCGGACATGGTGCTGCGCCACATACGACACATGATGCAGTTATCGCAGCTAGCTACTTAATCACACAACTACAAACCGTTGTCTCTCGTAGCATCGATCCGATTAAAACAGGTGTATTAACGATTGGAGAATTTAAAAGTGGCAATGCCTTTAATGTTATTGCAGAAACTGCGCATTTAAGCGGTACATTGCGCACGTATGATAAATCGATTAAAGATGTAATGATAGAAAGAATAAATGAAATAATCGAAGGTATTGAAAAGAGCTTTAATGTTAATATTACATTAAACTACACAGACGGTTATCCTGCATTAATTAACAGTGAAAAAGAAACATTATGGCTTAAAAATTTAAGTGAAGCTATTTCAGAAATTGATGAAGTATTAGAAGGAACACCATCTCTTGGTGGTGAAGATTTTGCTTACTTTCTTCAGGAAAGACCAGGATGTTATTTTAACACTGGAGTTAGAAATGAAACAATACAAGCTGATTTTCCACATCATCATCCAAAATTTGATATGGACGAAAATGGATTGCTCAATGGGGTTAGAGTATTTGTCAATTTAGCAGAACATATGGATACACTAGAAAAAGAATAGTAAAAATATAAAATAAAACCCACGAGGCGTCCCTCGTGGGTTTTAAAAATCACAAAAGTGATATTATTTTTCGATTACAGATACAACGCCTGATCCTACAGTACGTCCACCTTCACGAATTGAGAAACGAGTTCCGTCTTCAATCGCGATTGGAGAGATTAATTCAACGTTCATTTCAACGTTGTCTCCAGGCATAACCATTTCAGTACCTTCTGGTAAGTTAACTACACCAGTTACGTCAGTTGTACGGAAGTAGAACTGTGGGCGGTAGTTAGTGAAGAATGGCGTATGACGTCCACCCTCTTCTTTAGATAATACGTAAACTTCAGCTTTAAATTTAGTATGTGGAGTGATAGTTCCTGGTTTAGCTAATACTTGTCCACGTTGAACATCTTCACGTGAAACCCCACGTAATAATGCACCAATGTTGTCACCAGCTTCAGCGTAATCTAATAATTTACGGAACATTTCAACACCAGTTACAGTTGTTTTAGATGGCTCTTCAGTTAAACCGATGATTTCAATTTCTTCACCAACTTTAACTTGTCCACGTTCAACACGTCCTGTAGCTACTGTACCACGACCAGTGATTGAGAATACGTCCTCAACTGGCATCATGAATGGTTTTTCAGAATCACGTTCTGGAGTTGGGATGTACTCATCAACTGCATCCATTAATTCCATGATTTTTTCTTCGTATTTTTCTTCGCCTTCTAATGCTTTTAAAGCAGAACCAGCGATTACTGGAATATCGTCGCCAGGGAAATCGTATTCAGATAATAAGTCACGAACTTCCATTTCAACTAATTCTAATAATTCTTCATCGTCAACCATGTCAACTTTGTTTAAGAATACTACTAATGCAGGTACACCTACGTTACGTGATAAAAGAATGTGTTCACGAGTTTGAGGCATTGGACCGTCAGCAGCAGATACTACTAAGATACCACCGTCCATTTGAGCAGCACCAGTAATCATGTTTTTAACGTAGTCCGCATGTCCTGGGCAGTCAACGTGAGCATAGTGACGTTTGTCAGTTTCATACTCGATGTGTGAAGTATTGATTGTGATACCACGTTCTTTTTCTTCAGGTGCGTTATCGATTTGGTCGTAAGAACGAGCTTCCCCACCTAATTTTTTTGATAATACAGTTGCAATTGCAGCTGTTAAAGTTGTTTTACCGTGGTCAACGTGACCGATAGTACCAATATTGGCATGTGTTTTTGAGCGATCAAATTTTTCTTTAGCCATTTCGAAATCTCTCCTTAAGTTTAAGTTAATTTTTTAATATTACTCATGAGAGATTCTCACCCTCATGAGGGAATACATAATTCATTTATAAATCATTTAGTCTTAAATTGCAATATATTGAACTGTGCACCGTTCAAGTATTTACAGATTATTGACCTTTGTTTTTCTTGATGATTTCTTCTGATACTGATTTTGGTACTTCTTCATAGTGATCGAACACCATTGAGTAAGTTCCGCGACCTTGTGTATTAGAACGTAAGTTAGTTGCATAACCGAACATTTCAGCAAGAGGTACAAATGCACGAACAACTTGTGCGTTACCACGAGCTTCCATACCTTCTACGCGTCCACGACGACTTGTAACGTCACCCATAATATCACCCATGTATTCTTCAGGCATTACGATTTCTACCTTCATCATAGGTTCTAAGATTACAGGATCACATTTTTTAGCAGCTTCTTTTAAAGCTAATGAAGCAGCTACTTTGAAGGCCATCTCAGATGAATCGACATCATGGTATGAACCATCAAATAATTTAGCCTTAACATCGATTAATGGATATCCAGCCAATACACCGTTTTCCATTGCATCTTTAAGACCCGCTTCAACTGAAGGAATATATTCACGAGGAACTACCCCACCGACGATAGCGTTTTCGAATTCGAATCCAGCTCCAACTTCATTAGGTGAGAATTCAATATGAACGTCACCATATTGTCCGCGACCACCTGATTGACGTGAGAATTTACCTTGAACGGCAGCAGCTGTTTTAAACGTTTCACGGTATGATACCATTGGCGCACCAACTGTACATTCAACTTTAAATTCACGTTTCATACGGTCTACAAGGATATCTAAGTGAAGCTCACCCATACCACCAATGATAACTTGTCCTGTTTCAGGATCAGTATGCGCATGGAATGTAGGATCTTCTTCTTGTAATTTAACTAATGCGTTAGTCATTTTATCTTGGTCAGCTTTAGATTTAGGCTCAACAGATAAGTGAATAACTGGTTCTGGGAATTCCATTGATTCTAAGATTACTTGAACCTTTTCATCACATAAAGTATCCCCAGTAGTTGTATCTTTTAAACCTACTGCAGCAGCGATATCTCCAGCGTAAACTGTTGAAATCTCTTCACGTGAGTTAGCATGCATCTGTAAGATACGTCCTACACGTTCACGTTTGCCTTTAGTAGCATTTTGTACATAAGAACCTGAGTTTAATGTACCAGAATACACACGGAAGAATGTTAATTTACCTACGAATGGGTCAGTCATAACTTTGAACGCTAAAGCAGCAAATGGCTCAGAATCATCTGGTTTAGCGATGATTTCAGCATCTTTATCGTCAACTTCGTGACCTACGATTGGTTTAACATCTAATGGTGATGGTAAGTATGCAATTGCAGCATCTAACATTAATTGAACACCTTTGTTTTTGAATGCTGTACCAGCTAATACTGGGAAGAATTCAACATCACAAGTAGCTTGACGGATAGCAGCTTTCAATTCTTCAACTGAAATCTCTTCTCCACCTAAATATTTGTCCATTAAATCTTCGTTAACATCCGCAACAGCTTCAATTAATTGTTCGCGCATTGCTTCTGCATCTGCTAAGTATTCTTCAGGAACATCAGATACTTCAATGTCAGTACCTAAATCATTTGTATAAGTGTGTAATTTCATTTCAACTAAATCTACGATTGCGTTGAATTGATCTTCAGCACCGATTGGCATTTGAATTGGGTGTGCATTTGCTTGTAATCTGTCGTGTAAAGTACCTACAGAATATTTGAAGTCCGCACCTGTTTTATCCATCTTGTTGATGAATACGATACGCGGAACTCCGTATGTAGTAGCTTGACGCCATACAGTTTCAGTTTGTGGTTCAACACCTGATTGTGCATCAAGTACTGTTACCGCTCCATCAAGTACACGTAATGAACGTTCAACTTCTACAGTGAAGTCTACGTGTCCAGGTGTATCGATGATGTTGATACGCGTACCGTTCCACTGAGCTGTTGTAGCAGCTGAAGTGATTGTGATACCACGTTCTTGTTCTTGTTCCATCCAGTCCATTTGTGAAGCACCTTCATGTGTTTCACCAATTTTGTGGATACGACCAGTATAATAAAGAATACGTTCAGTAGTAGTCGTTTTACCAGCATCGATGTGGGCCATGATACCGATATTACGAGTGTTGCTCAAAGAGAATTCTCTTGTCATGGGTATTCTTTCTCCTTCCAGGATTGGTTTATTTTAAGAAAGTAGCCCTCAAGTAAATTGAAGACAGCAAGCTGTATACAATTACTAAAGGGTTAACTTTTATCTTACCAACGGTAATGAGCAAATGCTTTGTTTGCTTCAGCCATTTTGTGTGTATCTTCGCGTTTCTTAACAGCACCACCAGTGTTGTTAGCAGCATCTAAGATTTCGTTAGCTAAACGCTCTTCCATAGTTTTTTCACCACGAAGACGTGCGTAGTTTACTAACCAACGTAATCCTAAAGTTGTACGACGCTCAGCGCGTACCTCTACAGGTACTTGGTAGTTAGATCCCCCAACACGACGAGCTTTAACTTCTAATACAGGCATGATATTGTTGATCGCTTCTTCGAAAACTTCCATAGAATCACGACCAGAACGTTCTTGAACTAATTCAAAAGCGTTGTATAAAATCTTTTGAGCAGTACCACGTTTTCCATCGATCATAATTTTGTTGATTAATTTAGTAACTAATTTTGAATTATGAATTGGATCCGGTAATACGTCTCTTTTAGCAACAGGTCCTTTACGAGGCATATTAATATCCTCCTTCCTCAGTATATTTTTTTTATTTTTCGATGTCTAGTGAGAACACTACATTTACAAAAATGAAATATTCTCTAAACAGTAAGTGCATGATTTAAATTAAAATTATGCTTTTTTAGCTTTAGGTTTTTTAGCTCCGTATAAAGAACGTCCTTGCATACGGCCGTCAACACCTGAAGTATCTAATGCTCCACGTACGATATGGTAACGTACCCCCGGTAAATCTTTAACACGTCCTCCACGAATAAGTACTACACTATGTTCTTGTAAGTTGTGTCCGATACCAGGAATGTAAGCATTAACTTCAATATTATTTGATAAACGCACACGTGCATATTTACGTAACGCTGAGTTAGGTTTTTTAGGTGTCATAGTTCCTACACGAGTACATACACCACGTTTTTGTGGAGATGCTAAATCAGTAGCTTTTTTCTTATGACTGTTATAACCTTTGTTTAATGCAGGCGCAGTTGATTTTTTAACTTTTGAAGTTCTTGGCTTCTTAACTAATTGGTTAATAGTTGGCATTTTGAATGTCCTCCTCTCTTTTGTTTAATTCCACACATCCAGGTGGTTCATTTTTTAGGTAAAAAAAGATTTGTAAGAATACCGCCTTACAAAGCGGATTTCAAATGTGCAACAACAGTTGCTCTCACTTGAATGCCATATTGTTTACCCAGCGCGTCTTTAGACTTACTGAATTCAATAGGTAATTGCTTTTGGTATGCTAGTAATAGCACGGTAGTTAATAAGTGGATATTGGTATCGCACGCAATCTCAAGAGATGCTACACGATCCTTCTTAAGTGCTTTTACAGACTCCTTAAGTCCCACTACATATTGACTAGAGTGCATAACTTTTTCATTAGACATTGCAATCCTCCAAAGCTATTAAGTGCTACTCATCAACCTAAATAATACTATCATCATTTTAGGTATAAGTCAATTATATTTCAATATTTTTTTACTTTAATTACGTATTGCCTTCTTATCCAAAATAACATCAATATAATTCACGATGCCATAAGGTAATGCATCAATATTTTTCGTAAAGGTATCAACATATATTTTCCTTCTAACTTTTCTTATCGGTAAATATAAGTTTTTTTGAGTTAATCGTTTTAAATATTGATATCCCACGTTACTTGGCGCATCATTCTCTTTATAATATAAATCATTCATTATCTTATAGCCTTCTGTCAGTTGACCATACCATTCCTGGAATTTACACTGTCTCAATAGATCAATCGTTTTATAAGGTTGTAAACTATGATAATTCTCGTACATCCATACGAAATCAACATCAAGCGCCATTAAGTTTGTATTAATATACTCCAGGTAATCCATCTCGATAAATAGTAATTGAATGTCATCCTTAAGTAAACGGCGTTGCATCGCTTCAAAAAATACTTTTGTCTGGCTGTTCACAACAACTTTTAACGGGCGTAAAATTTGATTCTTGACGTCAAGCTTCACTTTTTCATCTAATGTTGTATTTGCAACATCCCTATTGATTTCTGTTTCCGTAAACTCTTCCATCGTCTCCATAAATATACGACTAATATATTCACGTTGCTTAATTGATAATTTTTTATGTGGATTAAATAAAAGAAACTCTTCCCCAATATTAATATAAACAACTTCATTATTATCTTTTTTATACGAATCAAAATGATTCTTCTCACTACGTTTATTCAAATATTTAATTCTTTCAATATCTGGCAAATGTCCTCTATAAAACAAATTATAACGAATCGTTAAACTATCTTCTGATAACTCATACAACTGATATGGCCCACTTCCAATTAAAGTGTGCGCATCAATGAGTCTGTAGATCGCACTATATTTCTGCGAAAGTAAATATTTAAAATATTTTGGACGCTTACTAAAATTAATAATAAGATAAAAATCGTTAATAACTTCAATATGTTCTATCTCAGAAAATAGCGCCGCAAACGGGCATTCTTCACTACCACAGTAATCGAGACTATCTTTTACGTCCATCGCTGTTAATAAAGAGCCATCCGACAATTTCACCTGTTTCTTCAGATGAATATGTAATGCGTCATCTTTCCATTCGTCTACGCTTACTAAACTGCGTATAATTTTTCCAGTGGCAGAAACACGATATAATGTATCAAAAAATTGATGACTTAATTGCGCACCTAAATAATCATTAATATGTGCAGGATGTAGATTTTCCGGCATTTGATGCACCCATTCAATGAGCTCATTGCTATCCTCGATTACCTCTTCGCTAATTTTATCATCGACGATTTCCTGTAATTTCACAAATGCATTATGACGCCAAGGCTGTTGCAAGACTTTTTGTAAATCCTTAACATTCATCATGTCGATATTGCGCTCAATATCATTGATAATCTCTGTCTGGATATCGCGTAAAATCTCTATTTTCATTTTATTACCGCGACCACGACCTGGCGTATAATCAATTAAACCTTCTTCATCCCATGTCTTCAATAAACGACTTAATTGTTTTGTAGAGATTAACATTTTCTCTGCAATAATATCCAGTGTGAAGTCATCGATATGATTTATATAATATTCTAGTTCAATAATACGTTGATCAATCATTATTTCTCCTCTTCCACAGATATAATCGAATCGTATTTAACGACTCCAAAGTCAGTTACCTCATAATCTTTAAAACTATCCATCGTCAACACTTTTTTCCCGAAGTAATCTAATATTACAATGAGTCCATTTTGGATTAAAAACTGTTCATAGTTATGTTCGGCATATTGCCAGTAATCTATCGCTTTATGCTGATAAATATACTGCAGATATTCACTTTCCTTATACTGCTTTGTCCATGTAGAAAACTTTTCACTGAGTAACAAGTTAAAATACTTTTGATGCATCGGTAAAGCTTCATTCATCATTACTACATCGACATCAAAATGCTCAAGTGGTTTAGTAATATAGTCTTCGATCGTTACTTCCACATATTCAAAGGACTTCACGCATGCATTAAACGTCTCAATCACTTTTCTTACTGTATCTCTGGACCCTTTAATTCCTAGCATTCTCAATTTATCAATAAATATTTCCGGCTGCTCTTCTCCTAATATTATGCGCGCAAGACGTTTACGTTCTTCAAGTGTCATATGACAATTCGGATTAAATGTCAGGAAGTCCATACTATATCTTATCCTCGTATGTTCCTCTTTTAAATCTTTTCGCTGCACAAAATCCTGATACTGATTCAAATCATTGATTAGCCATACATCCGTAATATCAGGGATTTTCGTCGTATAATATGGATTGAGTTTTAACATTAAAATATCAGGCTTTAATGAGTGAACAAAATATGGTCCGGTAAAGAGTATCTTATTGGCTTTTACTTTATAGATAGTCGCAAAATCCTGACTTAATATATATTTAATCAAATCACTTTTTTTACGCATAGAAATCTTGAGTTTAAAAGTATCTACCACTTCCACACTCAATACATCATTGAGTCCAGGTAAATCAGATTTCGCTTCAATTAAATTAGTCAAAACCTGGACAACATTATCAGCAAATAATAAATCACCATTTGAAAAATGAATATCCCTTTGCAGATGAATCATCAGATCATTGCCAATCCACTCATCAAAAATAACTAACGTCTTTCTAACTTCATTACCTTTTACGGTATATAATCTTTCTCCTACATTTGAAAGCACTGTCACTAAAGCAATATCTAACGGTTCTAACGGATGAATACGTTCTGGAATACGATACAGATAATCAATGAAATTAAACTGCTCCACAGAAAAATCACGACGACTGTACAGTACCTCTTCAATACATAAACGTAATATGCGCTTTGAATTTGCCGACATATCTAAAGACATAATGGACTGTAATTGCTGCACATCGTAATCTTCTAAATTTCTAATTAAATGATTGATGAATTCTGCTTCTATATTTTTAAGAAAATCAATTTGTGTGGCATTCCCTCGTCCAACACCACTGTTAAATAATATAAAGCCATCTTCACTCCACTTATTCATTAATCGAGATAACTGTCTCTGAGAGATTTCAAGGAAATCTGAGACAGCTTCACGTGAAAAATCATTATGTTGCATATATAAATAAAGCTTTAATAATTTTTCATCTACATCAACCATCTCAAATCTCCTCTCTCGTTATTTAAAAACTAAAACCACCTAATCCCGAAATAAAAGTAGGTAAAGCAGGGTCCGGAACATCTACTGGCCCTTTAACTGTAGCTACAAGAAAATCTTTCACATCTAAGTCTAAAGGATGTTTATCTACCGACTTATCATTATTAGCTTTCGCAACTTCGATATTCTCTTTGTCATCATGCTTAATCTTTTGATTATTATCTTTATGTTTTACATTATTATCTCTGTATACAATTGTACTATTTTCTGGTAATTTAAGAGGCTTCAGACCAATCAAAATGTCCAGAACATCATTACGTTCATCATCATTATTACTCTCCTCTTCAATAAGAGGAAGGTATGGATTACGTAATATTTCTGATAATGCTTCATAATGTTCTTCAAAAACAACACTACGTGTAACATCACCATCTGGTACAATACGCTCATCATCCGGTACTAATGTACCTGTCGGTTGATATGTCACATTGATATCTACCGGATTCACATCTGGAAAATCTACATCAATAATAGAACTGTCTCGACCTTCGGTTTCCACATTGTTATGATCTACAGGAGGGAGCACACTAGGTAATTCCGTAGACGATTGAGGTATAGATGACAACTCAACAGTAGACGGAACTATTACGACTGGACGCTCTGTTGTTGGACGGTCTATGATTGTTTCAGATGACGGCCTCTCTGTTGTCAGTCTTTCTGTCATTGGTCTTTCTACTATTGGTGTTTCCGTTGATGGAATAACTACTGTTGGCAATTCTGTTGTTAGTTCTAAAGTCGGCGCTTCTGTCGTCGGAATAACCACTATCGGTCTTTCTGTTGTTAGCACTTCCGTCATCGGAATCACTACAGTTGGCAACTCTGTCATTGGTTCTAACGTCGGTGTTTCCGT
>NZ_JAEPRF010000018.1:0-114611 GCF_022501545.1 Macrococcus sp. PK | reverse complement strand
TTTTTCACTTTGTTATTTTCGATGTCTTAAAGCTGTGCATCGCTTGTTTTCAGCGACTTTTATATCTTATCAAGATGGATTACTTTCGTCAATACCTTTTATCAAATTTTTTATCTTTATTTAGTCTTTTAAAGTAAACTATAGTAATTCCTTTGAAGATACAATCTTATCTTAGTACTTATTCCATCAGTTTCTTTTGTTCTTTTATAAAGAAGATATAGTTAAATGAGATAATCATGTATTAATATGATATAATGCTTTTCAGTATTATATAGGAGATGATGGTTTGAAATTATTCAATAAAAAACCTACAAGCAAGATTAATCGCATTCGTTCATGGGCACTCGGCTTAATCTTCCTGGCCATGATCGTTATGTATATCGGTTCTGCAATCTTTTACTTTTACCATAGTCAACTGATCTTTTCTCTGTTCTTATTATTAGGAACGATTCTTTTCTTAATTAGTTTCGTTGTTTATTTCTGGATTGGAATGCTTTCAACAAAGACCATTCAGGTGCGATGTCCAAACTGTGAGCACTATACTAAAATGTTAGGTCGTGCTGATATTTGTGCAAACTGCAACCAGCCACTTACGTTAGATCCTACATTAGAAGGAAAAGAATTTAACGAAGATTATAACAACGCAAGAAAGAGTAAAGTATTAGAAGAAAAAGAAAAACAAGAAACTAATAACGATAGTAACTTGTAGAACATTTAATATCAAAAAAGGAAATCGCTATTTGCGATTTCCTTTTTTGTTCATACATTCTGGACATACACCATAAATCTCCATACGATGATGTGTCACTGCAAAGCTTGTAATATGTTGAGCGATATTCTCTACTTCATCAAGTCTAGGATAGTGGAAATCAGTAATCTTACCACATTCACTACATATAACATGATAGTGGTTATCTGTTTCAAAATCAAAACGACTTGCTGCATCTCCATATGTGAGCTCTTTAACTAAACCGCTGTCTTTAAAAACTTTTAAATTGTTATAGACAGTTGCTACACTCATGTTCGAAAACTGTGGTGATAACGCTTTATATATTTCATCGGCAGTAGGATGACTATTAGATTCGATTAAAAATCTAAGTACTGCCTGTCTTTGCGGTGTTATTCTCACGCCAGTTTTTCGTAAACTTTGAATCGCATCGTCAAGCATATGTTCCATATTCAATTCAGCTGACATCATAACACCCCTTTCCTACTTTATATTAATTCTATTTTACATTCTTTTTTTCAAAAATGTCAAACAGACAATTTCGGGATGTAATGATAGTCCTATGCATCTCGCTTATTTATTGCTGTTATCGATGACCTTAATATCCCTTTGAAACATCGACTTTATTTACAAAATCCGCTTTGTTTTCTATACCAACAGACAAATTCTTCTTAAAGATTTCTGTTGCTCGTCGATTATAATGAACACTGTTTCCAGTGATATGCGGTGTCATAATAACATTGTCTAATGCATAAAGTGGATTTGTCGGTTCAAGTGGTTCATTGTAATACACATCTAAACATGCTTTTCTTATTACTTTATCCTGCAAAGCTTTTATAAGCACTTCTTCTTTTGTTATCGTCCCTCTTCCGACATTTATAAATAAAGCATCCTCACCCATCGCCTGAAAATCATCTATTGCTAGTAAATCTATTGTTTTCTCTGTCTCAGGCAATACATTGATGATAATATCTGACTGAGCAAACGCTTTTTCTCTGTCATTTATTGTATATACTTCATCAAATCCTGCGATACCTCTACCATCTGTATTAAGACCAATCACTTTCATACCGAAAGCTTTTGCGATATGTGCTGCATATTGCGGTATTTCACCCGTTCCGATAAAGGTAATCGTCTGTTCAAATAACTCTTTATGGCGAATCTTTGTTTTATATCCTTTTTCTTGCTGTAGTTCATAGTAAGGAATTACATTTTTATAATCCGTCATAATATAGCTGAATATATACTCAGAAATTTGGATTTTATGCACCCCACGTGCGTTAGTTAATGTTATTCCTTTGTCATTGATAAGGGGTAGTGGCAATTTATTAACACCTGCTGCATACCATGCAATCCATTTTAAGTTTTTCGCTTTATTAATGATTGTTTCATTCAACTTAGAATCATAAGTAATGATGACTTCCATCGTTTGAATATCCTCATCTGTTAAACGATCAAATCCTTCACGCTGGATAAATTGGTGTTCTGGATATTGTTCTCTTAATTCGTCTATCAATTCTTTTAGATCAATCGTAGAAATCACTTTCATAGCTTTCTCTCCTTATCGTAAAACTGACTGAATATCATCCATTTGTTGTTTCACCTTAACACCATCAAAATATGCAATAACTTTGTTATCTTCATCCAGAATAATCGTAGTTCTTACAATACCCATTGCTTCTTTGCCAAATGATTTTTTCAAACGATAAATACCAAGTGCTTCTGAATACTGATAGTTATCATCAACAAGTAAATCAAATTTCAAATTGTGCTTCTTAATAAAATTTGTATGTTTCGTTTTACTGTCCCCACTCACTCCGTAAATTTTTGCACCCAGTTCATTCAAATCTTCCAGATGATCATTAAAATCACAAGCCTGTGTTGTACATGTCGGTGTATTATCTCTCGGATAAAAATATAATACCGTCTTTTGTCCAAGTAACGATTCATTCGTTACAACTTCTCCATTTTGATTTTCCATTGCAAATGCAGGTAAATTATCTCCAATTTTCAACATTTTAATCCTCCTAATCAAATTTTTATTAACTCTATGATAGACTAGTAGACGAAAATACTAAACAAAAAGAGGTTGATAAAATGAATTTTACAAATTCTGAAAAAATACAGCAACGCGCAAATGAAGCAATCTTAGGTGGCGTAAACTCACCATCGCGTTCTTATAAAGCAGTTGGCGGCGGTGCGCCAGTAGTGATGGCACGTGGTGAAGGTGCATACTTCTACGATGTTGATGGTAATAAATATATTGATTACTTAGCAGCATATGGACCTATCATTACAGGACATGCACATCCCCATATTACTGAAGCGATTAAGCGTGCAGCTGAAAATGGTGTATTATATGGCACGCCGACTGAACACGAAGTTGTGTTTGCTGAAATGCTGAAAGAAGCGATTCCTTCTTTAGAAAAGGTCCGTTTCGTAAACTCTGGAACCGAAGCTGTAATGACAACAATCCGAGTAGCACGAGCTTTTACGAAGCGTGATAAGATTATTAAATTCGCCGGTTGTTATCATGGACATTCTGATTTGGTACTTGTTGCTGCAGGTAGTGGTCCATCACAACTCGGTACGCCTGATTCTGCAGGTGTACCAAAAAGTGTTGCACAAGAAGTGATCACTGTTCCATTTAATGATATTGAACAATTTAAAGAAGCCTTCCACCATTTCGGTGATCAGATTGCCGGAGTATTAGTTGAACCGATTGTCGGTAACTTTGGTATCGTTGAACCGAAAGAAGGATTTCTTCAAGCAGTAAATGATATCGCCCATGAACATGGTGCTTTAGTAATCTATGATGAAGTAATTACCGCCTTCCGCTTCATGTATGGTGGTGCTCAGGATCTTCTAGGCGTAAAACCCGACTTAACAGCTTTTGGTAAAGTCATCGGTGGCGGATTACCTATCGGTGCATATGGTGGTCGCCAAGACATTATGGAACATGTGGCACCACTCGGTCCAACATATCAGGCAGGTACGATGGCAGGTAATCCATTAAGTATGCAGGCAGGTATTGCGTTACTTGAAGTCATTAAACAAGATGGTGTCTATGAAGAGCTAGATCGTCTCGGTAAAATATTAGAGGACGGTATGTCAGCGCTTATCGAAAAATATAATATTCGTGCAACAATCAACCGTTTAATGGGAGCAATGACCATTTATTTTACAGATGAAAAAGTTATCAACTATGAACAAGCAGAAAACACTGACGGTGAAGCATTTGCGAAGTTCTTTAAATTGATGCTGAACCAAGGTATTAATTTAGCACCTTCGAAGTATGAAGCATGGTTTATCACAACTGAACATACAGAACAAGATATTCATGAAACATTAAAGGCTGTAGAAAACGCTTTTATGTCAATGACGGTTGAAAAATAATTGAAATTCATGTATAAGTGTACTATCAATCAAATAATGAGGTAGAACTAACAAATGAAATTAGGCGCACGTATTTTTAAAACCGGCATCGCTATCATCATTTCTTTATTTATCGCCCATGCAATTAATGCACCTGGTGCAATCGTAGCTGGTATCTCAGCATTATTTGCTATGCAGCCAAACGTCTATCGATCTTTTAAGACTATCATCGAACAGTTTCAAGGAAATCTAATCGGCGCAGTATTAGCTGTTATTATGGCACATTTATTCGGATTTCATATCGTTATTATCGGTATCACATCAATTATTCTAATTTCTGTATTACAAAAACTAAACTTATCTCATGTAACGGGTCTTGCCGTCGTAACACAGCTCATCATAATGGATCATCAGGATGGTGATTTCTTTTTATCTGCTATTTATCGATTCACTTTTGTTATGATTGGCGTAGTAAGTGCATTTGTCGTGAATACATTATTCCTGCCACCTAAGTTTGAAACGAAGATGTATTATAACTGTTTGAATATCAGTAGCGATATCTTTAAATGGATTCGACTTGAAATTAACGGGTCGACAGAATTTCATGCAGTAAAACATGACATCGATGATATTCGAAGCAGAATCGAAAAAGTGGAAGAGCAATATAACTTATATAAAGAAGAACGTGCATATTCAAAAAAAGGAAGTATTCGTAACATCAGGAAAAAAATTATTTTTAAAGAAATTATTTTAGCGACACGACGTGCACATGATGTTTTACGAAAATTGCATCGCTATGAAAATGATATTATCCATTTACCAGAGGAATTAAAAGTCCAGATTAAATTTGAACTTGATGAATTAATGACGATACACGAGGAAATTTTAATGCGCGTAACTCAAAAAGTTCCAGCCACTAAAATTGATGATAACTACATGATTAACGAAGCATTTAAAGAAAATATTCTTGATGCATTCCTAAAAGAAATAGAACAACAGCAATCACCTGAATATAGTAAAGAACATGTTTTAATTGTTATCGGTACTATTTTCGATTATCGAGACCGATTAGAACATCTCGACCGCATTACACATAGTTTCTATAAATACCATAAAGAAGATAAAAAGATCACGATAGCAAACGAAAATATCGATTATTAAAAAGCAGTCTTTCGACTGCTTTTTTAATTTATGCTTTCCAGCCATTTTTCTCTTCAGGTTTAACGCTGTCTTTTGAAACGTAAGGATTGCCCTTTACAGTAAATCGATATAAATATTCTACTGCTTCTTCTTTATTATCGATACCGATGCGTTTGCTTTCTATTATTTGCGCTGGCACCTTACCTTGAGATAACTGAATAGGTCCTTCATTTAACCGTGTCCCATTATGTAAATCGCGCTTAACACCTAAACTTTGTGTTAATTTTCCTGGACCATCAGTAATATTTACTGCTCTGCCTCGACGCTCAATCATTGTATCAATCCCTTCATCAGGTTCAATCGCTCTTATCAATACCCCTTCTGGTCTTGTAGCATCACGTGTTATAAAATTCATGCAGTGATGTCCATGCATCGTATAGACATATACACCACCGTATTCTCGATACATCATTTCATTTTTCTTCGTACGACGTAACTGGTAAGCATGTGCTGCTTTATCCGCTTCTCCTAAATAGGCTTCTACTTCAGTTATATAGCCGCTTGTAAGCTTGCCGTCTATTTTTGTAGTAATTTTTTTACCGAGTAAATTTTTTGCAGCTAAAAGTGTGTCATCTTTAAGAAATGTTAAATCCATTAATATCACCTCATTCTTCATTTACCCTTACAATATCTTGATATGCAAATTTAATTTAGACTCAATTAAGAAATCATTCTAAAAAATAAAGTAAAAAGCGATAAACCCAAATTGAGTTTATCGCTTTATAATTAAACAGCTTCTTTTAAAGCTTTATACATTCTATTTTCGTACTGTTCACCAGTAATAATCTCACCATTTTCAGTACAATATAATAAGTGTTTCGCTGTAATTTGTGTCGGACTTTCTACACCTAAACCTTTCTCTTTATCCGGATCAGTTGTTGCTACTCCTACAGGACAGTCATTCGTATGACATTGTTGGGCCATATTACATCCGACACGCATCATCATCGCACGTGCAACTTGAACTAAGTCTGCGCCAAGACCAAGTGCAATAACAACAATCAGTATCAAAAGAATTGTATCCACAATCTATTGAATCGTTTGTAACAAGTCCACAAAAAATACCCCCCATGTATGATAGATCTATCATACAATAGAGGGCTCAAACACTCCACACTATTCTGCTTCTAAATGCTGAATTGAATATAAATTATAATAGTGTGAGCGGTTGTTCATTAATTCCTGATGCGTACCAATTTCAACTATCTCACCGTTCTGAATCACAACAATTTTATCTGCATGTGTAATCGTAGATAGTCTATGTGCAACAATCACGGTTGTTCTATCTTTCGATAATGTTTCCAGCGCTTCCTGTATAACCGCTTCACTTTCAAGATCAAGTGCACTTGTCGCTTCATCCAGGATTAATATCGGTGGATTCTTTAGGAATACACGCGAAATAGCAACACGTTGTTTTTGACCACCAGATAATTTAACACCACGTTCACCAACTTCTGTGTCGTAACCATCCGGTAAACTCATGATAAAGTCATGCGCATTCGCAAGTTTTGCTGCATAGATCATTTCTTCTTCTGTCGCATTTGGTTTACCGAGTAATATATTTTCTCTGATTGATTCAGAGAACAGTATATTATCCTGCATGACCATTCCAATCTGTGTTCTTAAGCTTTCTATTGAATAATCTTTTAATGGAGTATGATCAATTTCAATTTCACCGCTAGTCACATCATAGAATCTTGGTATTAAACTGATCATCGTCGACTTTCCGCCACCACTCATACCAACAAACGCTACAGTTTCACCGCTATTGATATCCAGATTGACATGATGCAACACTTCTTCATCATTTTCATTATATTTAAATCCTACATTTTTAAATGTAATGTCACCGTGCTGAACTTTGATATCACGTGCATGCGGTTCATCTTTTATATCATATGGTTCATCAAATAGCTGGAACATACGGTCCATTGAAGCTAAACTTTGTGTCAGCGTCGTTGATGAAGATACTAATCGACGTAGCGGTCCGTATAAACGGTCGAGATAGGCGATAAACGCTGCTAAACTACCTACTGTTAAGTTTCCTTCAATCACGAGATAAGCACCAAACCCTACAACAAGCAGTGGACCGATATCCGTAATCGTATTAATGACCGCGAAACTTTTCGCATTCCATTTCGTATGGTCAGTTGCTTTCTTCAGGAAATTTTTATTGCGTTTATTAAAGCGTTCATTCTCTTCCTCTTCAATTGCAAATGTCTTGATCACAGTCATCCCCTGCACACGTTCATGCAAGAAACCTTGTACTTCTGCTAGAGACTGACTTCGTGCACGCGTTAATTTGCGGAGATTACCAAAGAAGTAATAGATACTAAACATGTAGAATGGGAAGACAATCAATGAAATTAATGTTAATTTCACATCCATCGTAAACATGATTGCAAGTGCGATGATGATTGTAACCAGATCCAGCCAGACATTCATCAATCCCGTAACGATGAAGTCTTTCGTTGACTCTACATCATTAATTACACGTGAAATAACTTCTCCAACTTTATTGTTAGCATAAAATCTGACACTTAGTGCCTGTAAATGTTTATATAGTTTCTTTCTAATATCATACAATATTTTGTTACTTGTCCACTGTGCTAAATATTGTCTATAATATTCTACCGGTGGACGGATGACAACGAAGATAAATCCAAAGATTAATATTGCATTCATCAATGCTGACTTTTTCTCTTCAATTGTCAGGGCACCATTACTGATGACATCATCAATCACATATTTAATCAGTAATGGAATCAGTAAAGGTATACCAAACTTCAGAATTCCGATGGCAATGGTTAAAATAATCAACATCCAGTATGGTTTAACAAACTGCATATACCGTTTTATCATATAAAAACTCCCTTAACAAAATTAAATCAACCTAATGATAGGTTGATTTAATCTTTCATTCTTTTCTGGAAATGAAAACGCTCTTGCCAGACCTTTATGAAATCCGGCGCAAATGGTCCCTTTTTCCTCTCAATCCATTGCTGCAAAATATCAACGTTTCGCCTTAGGATTTCATCAATCTCTTTTGGATAGTTCATCTGTTTCATATGCTGTTCATATTCATCTTCATCCAATAAGTGATACTTACCATTAGGATAGACTTTAATATCTAAATCATAATCAATGTATTTAATGGCTTCTGTATCGTAAATAAATGGTGATGATAAGTTGCAGTAATAATACACACCATCTTCTCTAAACATACAAATGACATTAAACCAATACTCTGAATGAAAATACACGATAGCTGGTTCTCTTGTAACCCATGTTCTACCGTCACTTTCAGTTACAAGTGTGCGATTATTACCCCCAATGATAACATGATTCGTCCCTTTTAAAATCGTTGTTTCAGACCAGACTCTGTGGATTTTCCCATTATGTTTATAACTTTGTATCTGCACATTCTGGCCTTCATTTGGTATGGATTCTTTGACCATATTCCACACCACCTATAATTTATAATATTTGCATTTTAAATTATAACACAATAAAGGCCTCAATAAACGAAATTAAACTTGATGATTGTTATCAATATAATAATTAAAGATTTTAGTCATCGATACCGG
The DNA here is from genome assembly GCF_022501545.1 of Macrococcus sp. PK. NCBI lineage: Bacteria > Bacillati > Bacillota > Bacilli > Caryophanales > Staphylococcaceae > Macrococcus > Macrococcus sp. PK. Next base: position 105,722 of record NZ_JAEPRF010000018.1, on the reverse strand, counting down.
AAAATTATATAAATTTTTATCTTCAACTGAAATGAGTTGATAGTTTTCAGGTATGATATCTTTTGTATGTGCAATATATACTTCCAGCTGCCATTCCAGATGTGTAAATTGATGCTTCGTCTTAACGATTGGTGTGTCTTCAATAAACAATGACATATCCATTTTTTCTTCAATATCACTGACATGTGTATCTATTTCAAACATCGGAAACTGCCACATCGAAGCAAGTAATCCTGTTTCAGGTCGCTGTTCAATAATGATTTGTCCATCCTTTTGGATGATCAGAACTTTATATTGCTGAACAGTTTTCTTAACTTTTTTCAACTTAACTGGTAAATTCAATACACTTCCTTCTTCAAAAGCCTCGCAGTGACTTTGAACGGGACAAAGCATACATAAAGGGGCTTTCGGAGTGCACACCGTTGCTCCCAGTTCCATCAATGCTTCATTGAAGTCACCTGCTGCTTCCGGCATCACTTCCATTACTTTCGATTCAAAATGACGTCGTGCTTTTGAATTAGATATATCAAAATGATCATTATCGAGTCTTGCAAATACACGATATACATTGCCATCCACTGCCGGTAGTGGATGATTAAATGCAATACTCATCACTGCGCCCTGTGTATATGGACCAACACCTTTTAATGAGAGGAATGTAGTCGGGTCATTTGGTACTTCACTATTGTAATGTTCTTTTACATCACGAATTGCCTGATGGAAATTTCTAATGCGTGAATAATAGCCCAAACCTTCCCAATATTTCGCGACATCTTCAATCGGTGTTTCAGCGAGTATATCAATATTCGGGAATCGCTCGATAAATCTTGTGTAATAGGCACGAACAGTATTAACTTGTGTTTGTTGCAGCATGACTTCAGACACCCATATTTTATATGGGTCTTTCGTCTCACGCCACGGCATCTGTCTTTTATTCTGTTCAAACCAGTTTAATAAATCTTTACTAAACGTTGTTTTATGTTTCATAACAACCAACTTTCTAAATTTATTGTTAATTCGATTATTTTCGTTCATGCTTCTATGAAATTTCGCTTATAATAGTATATGAAAGGGATGATTCATATGGATACAGCTACTCATGTCGTTATGGGCGTTGCACTTGCAGGATTATCAACGATTGATCCGGCAGTTACAACAATGTACCCTGCAATCGTAACAACAGTAATGGTCGGAAGTCAGATTCCTGACATTGATACAGTGTTAAAATTTAAAAATAATGCCGTCTATATCAATAACCATAGAGGTATTACACATTCAATTCCATTTACATTGATGTGGCCAATCCTCATCACAATATTAGTGAGTTTTATCTTTAAAGAAAGTCAATATTTCCATATATGGTTATGGGCACAAATTGCTGTCTTTCTGCACGTATTTGTCGATATTTTTAATTCTTATGGGACACAGGCACTTAGACCGCTGACGAAGAAATGGATTCAAATTGGCATTATCAATACATTTGATCCTATCATTTTCTTATTGCATATTGGTGCAATCACTTTGTGGTACTTTGGTGGCAATCCCGTTTATATCTTTACAAGCTTAATTATTATACTAGTAATCTACTATATCATTAGACGTATACTTCAACAATCGATTAAACGTGCAGCCATCAAATTGATACCGAAAGACGAAAGCATTATCAAAACTTTCGTTGCACCTACGATACGTTTCTTTGAATGGCGTGTCGCCATTCAGACAAACACACATGATTATATTGGTCGTAGCTATAAGCGTTCGGTTAACTTTAATGATCGCTTTAAACGCGTACCTTTTCCTGAAGCAAAATATATGCAGGATGCAAAGAATGACCCTAATTTTAAAGCTTTCATTAATTTCAGCTCAATTTACCGCTGGACAGTTACAAAAACAGAAACTGGCTATGAACTGCGTTTTATTGATTTACGTTATTTAAAGAAAGGACACTATTCATTTGTAGCCATATTAGGACTAGATAAAGATTACAAGGTAACTCATAGTTATACCGGATGGGTGTTCTCTGAAGATAAATTACAAAAAAAATTATTACGTGGCCGCGTAAAAATAATAGAGTAAAAGATACAGGACTGCATCTTTTACTCTATTTTTTACTTTTTATTTTTTATTTTGCTGAAGTTAATATTTTTTACGTTCAGTTTATTGTCTTTATGCTTAAAGTTATCCTCATTAACGGACATCACAGATTTATTGACATTGATTTCATCCTTTAGAATTTTGTAAAGATAGCTAAACCACATGTAGATTAATATTAGTTCGAAAAGGAAGATCATCTGGCTCGGTAAATTAAGAAAAGGTGTTGTTCCTAATACAACAGACTCTTCAATACCATTCACTACAAAGTAAAATGGATTAAGCTTTAATATGTTTACAACAAATTCAGGTAAATCTGATGGAATCCATAAAATAGGCACACTAATAAAAATAACTGCTAAAATGCCTATGATAATCCAGCGCATATTACGAATTAAATGTGATGTTAAAGCAAGTAACGTACATATTGGCATCAATAATAAAAATGTTAATAATGAAAAGTACAATATACACAGAAAGCTTGTATCCATCTCTACTTTGTTTGTCGCTGAAATAAGCAACAACATCAATAAAGATAATATAAACAACAAGAAAAAATTAATAATCTGAACCGTCGTTAATACGTATGTCGGTGTATTTGTAATATTTAACATAAATCCTCTTGTCTGTAACATCTTCATAGAAAAATATACGGAACATGCAATCCAGAAGAATACTAAATAACCAGAAAGCGACCATACTTTGGATAATTTTTCAATCGGCAGACTTTCGGTAATATTAAGCAACAAGAAAGTCGCAGCGATTAATAGTAAGTTAATCAATAACCAGATAGAATAAAGCTTTTGGTTATAGTAAATCTCAATTAAAGCATTTTTAATTGTATGTGGAATATATTTGATTGTGTTTAATAATTCATTCATGATTCACACCTACATTTGAATATATAGCCATTCATTCTTCGAAAAGTCTGCAATGCCATATCCCTCTCCAATTTTTACGATCCATTCATCTGTTTGAATGCCAAATTTCTTTTTTAAACCCGCTGCATTTTCTATCGGAAAACTAATGCCGTTCATATGATTCGTATCGTTAAAATGCAGATTAATTTTATTCTTTGTTAATTTAACTTTATATCTATCTTTTGTTTCCGGATACAACTCTTCATTGATTGTTGCATGACTTTTGCCTAAGTACCCATTAAAGAATTCTCTAAAGTTAACATAATTGCCATACATATAATCTTCAAGCTCACTATACGTATGCTCATCATACAATGCAGCTGGATTGATATAAGTAATATCTTTTTTATTCACATCCATTGCGCTGCCTGCAAAATCTACTCTATAAACCTTTTCGTTCAAGCCGGAGATCGTTAGTACTGTATTGCCTGGTAACTTAACATCTTTAGATTTATTTGTAAGCTTCGTTTCCTTATTTGTTACACCGAATGCATATTTATCGATATATTCTTTCTTCGGTTTTTCGACGATACTATTTTCTTCAGTAGCAGTAATTTTACTTGGTACACCGATATTATTCAGTAATAATACGAACATTAGGGCAATACCAAACAATATTAGTGCACTCGTTGTAAGCAGCTTTTGTAGGCTTTCATCTACAATAAACCCACCATAACGTTTGATACGACTTAATTTATCTCCTTCATCATGATCAAGAGATCTGCCCATCTTATAATTCAAATCAAACAGTTCTCTTTCACTCTCATTACGACAACTATTATATTCTTTAATATATGTATGATATAGTGGAATAATTTCAGCTGGCGTACCAGACTTCCTCACCTGTCCATGACTCATCCAGGTAATATAATTTGCTTTGGAATTAATAAAGTCAATATCTGACTCAATTAATACGATTGATTTGCCTTCCTTAACAAGTAAATCAATCACCATGCCAAATTTCTCTTTAAAAACATCATCAAGATGTTGATATAAATCATCAAATATAATAACTTCCGGTTTTAAAAAATATGCTAATGCTATCATTAACTTAGAGCGGTCAGATGTCGTTAAATCATTCGTTGATTTTTTCTCATGATCTTTTAAATCACTAAATTCCAGTACATGTTTACGCTTTTCATTAAATGAATTTAATGGAAGATTATACGATAAGAAGATAGATTCAATCAGTTGCTTAACTGATGATTCCCCATCAAGAATATGGTTATGACTCGCTAAAAAGGTCGGATGATCGTTTTTTACACGTCCTTCATTTGGTTCAACAACTTTCGATATTAATTTACCGATGACAGATTTCCCAGAGTTGGGTAGTCCGATTAAACCTAAAATTTCTCCTTTGTATAGATGAATCGTAACATCTTTTACTTCAACATGATGATTTTTAGATTCCGGCATAATAATATCTCTAAACTTTGAGAATCCGCTGACATGACGGAAGTATTTTGTTACATTTACCAGTCTTACTAAAATATTATTTGACATTTTTATTCTCCTTAAGCATCAAGCTGTAACAGTGCCAAAGGTATCCCTTCTTCATCTAATTGGGAACCTAATCTGAATCCCCACGCAAATACGCCTTTAATGTGCTCAACTTTAAAGTATTCTTTTTGATTTCCAATCAGTTGATATACTTTACCGATTTCAATCTTTTTTGTATCAACCATATAGCTCTCTGCAATCAAAGCTTTACGCATCCAGACTTCATATTCATTTACAATCCCCATCGTTTCAGCTTTTCTTGCTTTTTCACGATAAGTACCGACAATCTCACGTAGTTCATGTTCATTCATTTCGATTAATTTTTTCTCATTCACTCGAGTCCACTATCCTTTAAACGTTCTATTATTATATCGTATTCAAAACCTTTTCTCATCATGCTTTGTATGACTTTTTGCTTCAGTTCAAAACCTTCATGTTTACGCGCTAAACGATTAACTTCTTTTTCAAGATTTTTTTGTAGTGCGTCTTCGTTTGTTTCTATTTTAACATTTTTTAAAGCATCATTTGCAATATCCAAATTATAACCTTTTTGAATCAGAGTTTGCATTATTTTTTGCTGAATCATACGTGCAGATTGCTTTTTTTCGTACTTTCTTGTTATTTTAGCGGCAATTTTATCTATTCTTTCTTTGGTAACTTCAGTTTCGAATTGATATGAATAATTATCGATTAAATTTTGCTCTACACCAAGTTCCTTTAATTTCTGAGCAAAGATAACCGGACCTTTATCAGTCGTATTTAGCATTGTATTCATAAAGCTAATACAATAATCTTCGTGATTGATATAACCATTTACCTTACAATACTCGATTGCTTTATCAATTGCCTGTGGATTTACTTCTAACTTCATCAAGTAATCTCGTACTTCTTTTTCTGTGCGCTTCTTATATGATAAATATTGAATGGCTTTATTGATCGCTACACGATATCCATCATATTCACCGATTTTAATCAGCATTTCGTCTGTAAGTATTAAATCTTTCTTCAGATTAAAATGAACGTAAGTAGCAGCATCAATACCTGCGAAAAATTCACCATTGATATATAAGTTAAAGCGTTCTTTATTATTTTTCTGTACTTCTATTTTGGTGATTTTTTTCTCCATCATAAAACCTCCATAAAAATAACGCTAAATGAATATTTAGCGTTAACCTTATACATATTATAACCCACTTACAGCTTCATTATATTGCGTTTGATCAATAAATTTCTGATCCAGCATCTTTTGTAGTGTTTCTTTTGTACGTGTCTTTAAAGCAGTGTCTGATTGATAAGCTTCTGGATGGTATACAGATGGTGCGTTAATACTGCTTGCCAGCAAGGCACTTTGGAGTACTGTTATTTGAGGGTAATATTGATTTTCTTTATGTGTACTGACATTAAAATCTGCGTTCGCAGCACTTTCAATATTATAATGATTATTTCCAAAATAGATGGAATTCAAATAATAACTCATAATCTGATCTTTTGTGAAGTTATTCTCTATACGTTTAGCGACTACAACTTCCTTAATCTTTCGTGAAATAGACTTTTCATTATTAAAGAAGTACGTCTTCGCAAGTTGCTGGGTGATAGAACTCCCACCTTGTGAAGCTTCTCCGTTTTTAATGGACACTAGTATTGCACGTCCAGTTCCAAACCAATCGACACCATCATGTGAATTGAAGCGTTTATCTTCAACTGCGATAAATGCATTTTTGACAAAAGGCTGCATATCTTGTGTGGCAACATAAGTTTCCTGTTGCTCAATTGTACGAAGTTCACCGATATCGACTTGAAAGCCTTTATATACATTAAAACCGACATATAACGTTATTAATAGTAATGGAATTAGCAGAATTGAAAAACAACCACAGCCGCATCCACGTTTCTTTCTTCTCAAAACTGATGCACCTCTTTTCTTAATTTCATCTTACCACCACGGTTAAAAGTTTGGAATTAAAAGAAGCAGGATGTGTATAAAATCAGTCCTGGGATGTATGAGGTGATGTTGGTGTCTTTCCTAGCGATATTATAGGTTTGTCGCTAGCATCTCTTTGTTTTCGGTTCTTTTTCGGTACTTGCTAGCGATATTTTACGTTTGTCGCTAGCATCTTTATGATTTCGATTCTTTTTCGGTACTTGCTAGCGATATTCTAGGTTTGTCGCTAACTCAAAAAACCAGCTGACATTTGTCAGCTGGTTAAGTAAACTAATTTATTTTAATAATGCTAATGATTCACGGTTAAAATCTTCTAAGTCATCAGGTGTACGTGATGTTACGATATTGCTATCTACAACAACTGATTCGTCTACTACTGTTGCACCAGCATTTTCTAAATCTTTACGTACAGATAAATAACTTGTTAACTTTTTACCTTTTAATAAATCTGTATCGATTAATAACTGTGGTCCGTGACAGATGGCGAATACAGGTTTTTCGTTTGAAACGAATGCTTTTGTAAATTCACCGAATCGTCCTTGCTCATCTCCACGTAACATATCAGGTGAGAAGCCACCAGGGATAAGTAACGCATCGAAGTCTTCAGGTTTTACATCGCTGATTGCTTTGTCGACTTGAACTTTTGTATCTTCAGATTTACCTTTTACTGTGCTACCCGCTTCTTTACCGATAACAGTAATTTCATGTCCTTCTTTTTCAAAGGCCTCAACCGGGCTCGTAAATTCTACATCTTCAAATAAATTGTCTAATACTACTGCGATTTTCTTAGTTATAATATAAATTCCTCCTAAAATCGTTATAGTATTATTTACCCGTCTTAAAAATGATAAAACATCCATAGCAAATTACTATGGATGTAACTGTTATTTCCCTAACTTTCTTTTTCGTACAAGTCTCACAACTGCTTCTACTTGCGCTGTTTGTGGGAACATATCCACCGGCTGAATGTACTCAACCTGGAACGCTTTCGTTAAATGCGCTAAGTCTTTTGCCAATGTCGAAGGGTTACAGCTTGTATAGACGAATGTCTTCGGTTTGATTTCATTGATTAATTTAATGGTTTCTTCAGATAATCCTGTTCTTGGCGGATCCACTGTTATTACATCTGGATAGAAGCCTTCTTCAATCCATTCATTTAATTTCTCTGATGCATCACCAATTTCAAACTTACAGTTATCTTTATTGTTTGCTGTAGCATTATAGATAGCATTTACGATTCCATCTTCATTCGTATCCATTCCACGCACTTCTTTCGCGTTATCTGCTAACCATATACCAATCGTACCTGTTCCACAGAATGCATCAACAACATTTTCTTTGCCTGTCAATCCTGCCGCACGTTCTACTTCTTTGTAAAGTACAACGGTTTGTTTCGGATTTAACTGGAAGAAGCTTTCTGCTGATAAGTCATACACGTGATCTTGTAACGTTTCACGAATCGTCTCATCACCAGCAATAACGATTGTCTCATTTCCCATTACAATCGATGTCTTCTCTTTATTGATGTTTATTGCAACACCTTTAACACCAGGTAAACGCATCACACGTTCTGCTAACAAGTCCTGCTTCTTTAAATCACGCGTATTGGTTACGAAGACTACTTGTAAGTCCCCAGTCGCAAGTGCTACACGGGTAATAATATGTCGAACTCCAACATCACGCGACGGATTTTTACAAACTTCTATATTCAGCTCACTCATAATCTTCTTGATTTCATTAGTCGTCTTCATCGTACGATCATCTTGTACGATACATTCATGTAAATCAATCAAAGTATTAGAATGCTCTTTATATAGTCCTGCACGAATTTTTCGTCCTGATTTCTCCACTGGGAATTGATTTTTATTTCGATAACCAAATGGATTAGCCATGCCTAAAGTGTCTCTAATTGAATCAAGCTTAACGTGAGGTGCGTATTTAGTAATAGCATCTTCAACGATTTGTTTCTTATATTTCAATTGTCCATTATATGACAGATGCTGTAATTGACATCCACCACATAAATCAAATACATTACACGGTGGTTTCACGCGCTCTCTTGATTTTTCACGAATCTTTACCATCTTCGCTTCTAAATATTTATGATTTATATCTGTAACTTGTGCCACGATTACTTCGCCCGGTAATGCCCCTTTAACAAATGTAATCTTCCTTTTAAAATAACCTATTCCCTCGCCGTTTATACCGAGTCTTTTAATTGTTAAAGGAAACTGCTGACCGATCTTTACTTGTATATCTGCCATAACTTATCTCCTTATTGTTGAATAGATTTTACTTTCTGTTCTAACTGATCAAGTAACGCTAACCATTCATCGATATCATGAATATCTGTTGTCTCAGGGTCTACTGAATCAATCGTCTCCATAAAATCATTTAATTTTACTTTAATTTCTTCTAAAGAATCTTTAGTCATAATGTGCTCCTTTTTTATTCTATGAATGTATTCATTATGTAACAGATTCCTTAAACTTTCAATGTATTTATTATTGACAAACATTCTCACACGTTCATAATAGAAAAAGACGATTACTGGAAAGAAGGCTAAAAATGATACATTTGAAAGACAAAATTTCAATTCACAATGATCCTTGGGAAGCATATAACGACGTTGAAAAATATGGTGAAACGAAACTTTCAAACATTGAATTTACAACGACCACTTTATGCAATATGCGTTGTGCACATTGCGCTGTCGGTTATACATTGCAATTAAAAGATCCGGATACGATTGATATGAAGACCATTTTCAAACGTCTGGATGAAGTTGAACATCTCTCTACTTTAAGTGTTACAGGCGGAGAGCCGATGTTCTCAAAGAAATCAATCAAAGAGACTGTTATTCCAATATTAAAATATGCTCAGGACCGTGGTATCTATACACAGATGAATTCGAATTTAACGATTAATTACGATCGATATGAACCAATTATTGACTTGGTTGATGTCATGCATATTTCTCATAACTGGGGTACAATCGATGAATTTGCAGAAGTTGGTTTCCACGTAATGGATAAGAAACCCCCACTTGCTGCACGTTATAAGCTCTATGAACAGATGATTGAGAATTCGCGCAAATTATCTGAAGCAGGCATGTTCGTCTCAGCTGAGACGATGCTGAATAAAAGCACGCTACCTTATCTTGAAAAGATTCATCATGAAATCGTAAATGATATGAAATGTGCACGTCATGAAGTACATCCGATGTACCCATCTGACTTTGCAAGTGACTTAAATGTATTAACAACTGAAGAAACGAAAGCTGCAATCAGAAAGCTTCTTTCATTTAGAGATCAGGAAACCTGGATGTTATTTGGAACGTTACCTATTCTTCCTTGTTCATTTGATAAAGATGATTTATTATTCCTGGAAGAAGTAAATAAAGCTAAAAATGTTACGGTTCGTAACGATCCGGATGGTCGATCTAGATTAAATGTCAACGTATTTACAGGTGACGTAATTGTAACCGACTTTGGCGATGAGACGGGCACAATTGAAAATATTATTACGACGCCACTTCAAGATATCTATGATAAGTGGAAGGTAAGTGCACTCAATCAATCCCTAAACTGCCACTGTCCAAAAGTGAAATGTTTAGGACCGAATCTACTCGTTAAAAATATGTATTATCCGAATGTTGATTTTAAAGCAAATGAAATTAGGATGAATCAATAATGATATCCCATCAAGACCCACTCTGGGTCTTTTTTTATTAATAATTAGTTTTTTTGAAATATTCTTATTATTCGATGCTAATTTTCATGTATAATGATATATAAAGTATATTTTAGGGGTGTTATTCATATGACAATCGGGGAAAAGATAAGAGAAATTCGAAAGAAGCAGAATAAAACTTTAAAATACATATCGGATGAAACTGGCGTTTCTATCGCTTTTCTTTCACAGTTGGAAACGAATAAATGTAGCGCAACGATGGCATCACTTAGAAAGATTGCAGATGCATTAGAGATTCATCCAAGTTATTTCTTCCATACAACAACTGTTGAAAAGACAGAAGTTGATGCTCCAGAACTTACTAAGTCATTTACATATCAAAACTTATCAAACGGCGTACCTGGCGCATTTACACCGATTCGCGTTGTATTACAGCCTGGTGCAAGTCAGGATGATTCAAGTCAACATGCTGGTGTTGAATTTATTTACTGTATCAAAGGAACTTTGACACTTACGGTTGGTACGAAACGTTTAGAATTACAGCCTGGCGCATCTTATATGTTTGATGCGCACGAACCTCATTACTGGTACAACTTTACTGATGAAGCTGTTGAATTTCTTGTAGTGAATGAGATACACAAACAATAAAACGAATTCGGAAATCAATCCGGATTCGTTTTTCTATACTTCAATATTTTTCTCAAAGAAATTTAATAGTTCTTTACTTTTATCTCTTCTGCTTTTACGAAATTCTGCACGTTCTTTCCCTGTTTCATTCAGCCAAACTTGATCTTCTGTCTCTGCAATGACTTCAGGTACAATAACCGGTTTATTATCTTCATCCAGTGCTACAAAAGTCAGGAAACTAATCGCAGCTAACTGTTTTGTCTGCTGAATTACATTTTCTGAAATGACTTGCACACATACTTCCAGAGATGATGTACCTGTATAGGTTACGACCGCTTCGAGTGTCACTACTTCACCAGGACGTATCGGCTTTAAAAAGTCAACTGAATCTGTACTTGCCGTTACTACTGAACGCGCACAATGCCGTGTTGCCGCAATGCTTGCCACATCATCAATTAAAGCCATGAGTTTTCCGCCGAATAATGTATTATGATGGTTCGTATCAGTCGGAAAGATTTGTTTCGTCTTAACTGTCTTTGATGCATTCATCGTCTTTTTTAATCGTTCTGTCATCGTCATACCTCTATTCTATTACTTTATGTAATGATTAAAGTTTAATTTAGTATATGCATGATTTGATTCTGTTATGCGCTAGCAGTATTCTTTCTTTGTCGCTAGCACAAAAAATAAAAAGAGATAGAAATCTATCTCTTTAAAAGTTATTAATGTAAATCGTCTGCAAAAACTTTCTTTTCTAAAGCTTCTTCAGGTGTATCAATAATATCTGATTCTCTAGAATCAAATGCATTGATTAACGTCATCATAATAAATCCACCGAAAGTAAAGATCACAAATAAGAATGCGATAACTACTAACCACATCATAGGAACTGACATGACCATCCTCCTCTTATATCAATAATAATATAATCATATCACTTTATTTTAAAAATTAAAACGCCCAATTTCCATTTACAAAGATTGCTTCTTCTTGTCCGTCTGCTGTAATACCTGAAATATTCATTTCAGCAGAACCAATCATAAAGTCTTCATGTGTAATGGAATTGTTTAAACCGTGTGCTGCCAGCTCTTCATCGTTCATTTCCTTACCACCTTCGATACAGAAAGGATAGGCAGAACCTAATGCTAAGTGACAAGATGCATTTTCATCAAATAAAGTATTATAGTAAAGAATCTTTGAATTTGAAATTGGTGAATCATGTGGAACTAATGCGACTTCACCTAATCTTTTTGCATTTTCATCTGAGTTTAATAATCCTTCTAAAATGTCTTTACCAACTTTCGCATCAAAGTCAACTACGACACCGTCTTTAAATGTTAAAGTAAATTCATCGATAATATTGCCACCGTAGCTTAACGGTAATGTGCTGGATACTGTACCATTAACTTCATCTTTATGAGGTACCGTAAATACTTCTTCAGTCGGCATATTGGCCATGAATGACGTTCCATCTTTATTGATACTAGAAGCACCACTCCAAATATGTCCTTTCGGAAGTCCAACTTTTAAGTCAGTTCCTGGTGCTGTATAATGCAATGCCACATAAGCTTTTTGGTTTAAGTAGTCTGCTTTAGCATGCAGATTATCATTATGTTCAACCCACGCCTGAACAGGATCTGCTTCATTCATACGTACAGATTCTAATATAGCATCTAATAATTTATCGAACGCTTCAGCTTCCTCTAATTCAGGGAATACTAATTGCGCCCATGCTGGTGATGGATATGCTGCAACTGTCCAAGAGAACTGGTCTGACTGCATCATCTTCATATATTCTTTAAATCCAGCGCCATAAGCTTTCATATTAGCTGCTACTTTCGCAGGATCTGCATCTTTTAAATTTTCAGGACTTGAAGAAATTAATGCTAATTGTGCTGCATAGTCTCTCGCGTAATCCATACGCTCATCGATTAAATATTGTGGTACTTTTTCAAATGCAGACTGATCACGATACTGGAAGTTTAATTGTGCCAGACGGTCATCACCATAAGATACTTTAACATCACTTGATCCTGCTTTATAAGCTTCTTCTACGATTAAATGAACAAAATCTTTTGCGTCAACTGTTGCACGAATAAATACACGTTGGTCCTTTTGAACGTTCATTCCGACTTTGACAAGTAATTCAGCGTATTTTTGTAATTTTTCTTCTTTGTTGTAGCTCATGTGTTATCCCCTTTTCTGTATAAATATTATTTTCTTAGTTGCCCTAATGCATCTGTTAACGCACTCATCTCACTTGGAGAAAAGCTGTCTCTTTTTGTTACCATCTCATGTATCTCTCTTAATTCATCAATTTTGTTATCGTCAATAGATTCAGGCTTTATTACACCGACATTTACTAATTTTAACTTTTGAATGATTTCATTTACCATTTGTTCTTTATTCATCATTAGCACCTTCTCTTTCAAATTTCATACAAATTCTATTTTATCAAACTATTCAAAAAATGAATAATATAAAATTTTTGTATTTTTGATATTTCTTTGTTTATCAATCTCTGCAAATGGCTATATAATAATTAATAGGTGTGAAACACACCATTTCTTACAATATAGGAGGAGAACAATTATGAATAACAAATTAATCCCTGCAACAATTGCTGGTGCTATTATCGGTGCCGCAGTATCAATGATTGATAAAAAGACACGTAGTTCGGTTAAAAATCAAGTACAATCAACAAAACAAAACGGTATCACACCAGCTCCATCTACAAAAGCGAAAGCTAAAAATTTAAAAGATGAGTTATTATACTGGAAAGAAACAATCGATGAAATCCGTCGTAATAACCCAGAATTAGAACGTGCTATTTTAGATGCAAAAGATACATTTATTCAAAAGCGTAACCAAAAGAAAATCTCTGGACCAAACGGATAATTGCTTAAATCAATTTAATAATGAGGTGGAAATATGTCGAAAGCTAAAAAAAGCACCTCTAAATTTCTGACTCAGGCCGCTAAAGGTCCTGAGTCTAATAATTTGGAGGCTGAAGACAAAAACAAATTGTCGAACAAAGATGAGTATTATGTAAACAGTCAACGTTTTAAATCAAAACAAGCAAAAAAAGAAAATGAGACATTGTATGTTTCTAAAATTAACAAACCTGCAAAGTATAAGCATGACGGTAATTTCTTAAACAAATTATTATTTAGAATTGGTAAAGATGACGCTGCTGGTTTATCAGCACAACTTGCTTATTATTTCCTACTGTCTTTATTCCCAATGTTAATCTTCTTATTAACATTAATACCGTTATTTAATGTATCTCCTGATACTATCACTAATATGATTGCAAAGAACGCACCAGGAGAAACTTCAAAGATGATTACAGAAGTTGTTACTGATGTCATGAAAAATGCAAACGGCGGCTTACTATCATTCGGTTTAATCGCTGCACTTTGGTCAGCATCTAATGGAATGACTGCGTTAATGAATGCTTTCAATGTATCATATGAAGTTGAAGATGCCCGTAATCCAATCGTTGCTAAATTATTAAGTGTATTATTTACTCTAGTTATGGTTGTTGTATTTGGTATTGCGCTTGCATTACCAGTATTCGGTGAACAAATCGGTAACTATTTATTCGGTCAGTTCGGTTTAGAATCGCAATTTAAATGGGTTTTCTCTTTAATTAAAGTAGTACTTCCATTAATCATTACATTTATCGTGTTTGTAACACTTTATGCAATTGCACCAAATGTAAAATTAAAGTTTAAATCTGTAATTCCAGGTGCATTATTTGCGACAATTGCATGGATTGGCGCAAGTTTCTTATTCGGTTATTATGTAAGTAACTTTGGTAACTACTCTAAAACATACGGTAGTATCGGAGGGGTTATCGTCTTAATGTTATGGTTATATTTAACTGGATTTATCATTATTATCGGAGCTCAAATTAATGCTATAATACATGAGAAGAAATTATCATCTCAGTAATAATAGTGAAAGAGGGATTACATTGACTTTATTATCTAGTATGCTTGAATACAACAAAAATTTTGTAGAGAACAAAGATTATGAGCAGTATGTGACTTCTAAAGTCCCTGCTATGAAAGCTGTATTGTTAACGTGTATGGATACAAGATTACAGGAGTTATCTACTAAAGCACTTGGCTTAAAAAATGGTGATGTTAAGACTGTTAAAAATGCCGGTGCTACAATTACTCATCCTTATGGATCTACAATGCGTAGCTTACTTGTCGGTATCTATGCATTAGGTGCTGAAGAAATCATTATTATGGGTCATAAAGATTGTGGTATGGGCGCCCTTGACGTTGAAAAAGTTAAATCAACGATGAAAGATCGCGGTATCAAACAAGAAGTGATGGATACTATCATTCATTCTGGTATTGATGTCGATCACTTCCTTGGTGGATTTAACGATGTTTATGAAAACGTCCAAGAAAACGTTAAACTCGTATACAACCACCCACTATTCGATCGCTCAGTACCTGTGCACGGCCTCGTAATCGAACCGCATACAGGTGAAGTAGAATTACTTGTTAATGGATATGATCATGTAGAAAAATAACCTTTTAAAAAAGAGTGAAATGCTAATTACAGCATTTCACTCTTCTTTTATTCAATTAAATCATGCTGAAATGCATAGATGACTGCCTGTGTTCTATCCTGTACTTCTAATTTACTCAAAATATTACTCACATGCGTCTTAACTGTTTTAATTGTAATATGGCTTGCATCAGCAATTTCCTGATTAGAATAACCTTTTGCAATGAGTAAAAGAATCTCTTTTTCTCGTTCAGTAAGCATTTCATGCAGTTCAGCTTTTTGATTCAGACGATATCTCATCTTCGCCATTACTTCTTTTTCAAATACAGATTCACCGGCATAAGTTTTATATATCGCATCACGAATTTCTTCAGCGCTGCTTGTTTTAAGAATATAACTGTCTACACCAGCATCTAAAGCGCGATAAACTTCCTTGTCTTCGATAAAACTTGTCAACATAATCACTTTTACTTCAGGCATCCTGGCTTTAATTTGCATGGTTGCTTCAATGCCATCCATTTCATCCATTACCATGTCCATCAATACAATATCGGGAGACAGCGTTAAGGTCTTTTCAATCCCTTCTTTGCCGTTACTCGCTTCTCCAACAATTTCGATATGCTCCTGCATTGATAAATAACTTGAAATACCGATTCTAACCATTTCATGGTCATCTACAAATAAAATGCGCATGTTATTCCTCCTTGATTGGGACTTTTACTTCTATGCGAGTGCCTGACTGTGGTGCTGAAATAACATGACAAGTACCACCAATCTCTAAGGCTCTTTCTTTCATCGTATGTAAACCGTATCTTGTATCATCTATTTGATTAATATCAAAGCCTAGACCATCATCTGTCACTCTCAATATAACACGGTTACCCGTTTTAAATAATTCAATCGTAATATGCTCTGCTTTAGCATGTCGTAACGTATTGGATATTGATTCCTGAGCAATTCGAAAAAGATGATCTTCTACACCTTTTTCAAGTTTAATCTCTTCAATATCCGCATTGATATTTAATGGTATCTTTTGTTTCAATTCTTTAATAAGCTGAATTAATCCTTGTTCTAACGTTTTGTTTTTTAAACCGACTGGTCTTAAATGTAATAGCAACGCTCTCATTTCTAATTGTGATTCATGAAGCATTTTCTCTAATAGATTAAGTTGTTTGCTTACCTGTTCAGCATGATTTGCTGATTTTAAAGCAGATAGCATCATGCTTGCCGCAAAAAGCTGCTGACTTACCGAGTCATGTAATTCTCTTGCAAGTCGCTGACGCTCCTCTTCTACAATTTGCTTCACCGTCTCTTCGTTTAATGTATGAACATCATTGATTACAAGCTGATTTTGACGTTTAACGTCTTCGATGATTGTACTTACATGTTCTAAAGTTTTCATGATTTCAATAACTTCTAAATCTTGATTTAAATTATCCAGTGTAATCTTCTCTCCGTCACCAAGACGCGATATCATTTCCTGAATATCTGAGTACTGCTCATTTTGGCGATATGCAAGGATCGAACCCATAATAATACAGGCGAGTATTACGATCACATTTAAAAAAAGTATAGCCGGAACGCCAACGATCTGTGTGTAAAACATACCTTGAAAATAGATGATATTTACAAAAATACGGTCAAGCACGAAAAATATTACGGCAAGACTATAAGTAAGTATCAATAAAGAACCAATCATTCTCGTATAGTTATTCATCGGTACTGCACCTCTAAATCTCCGACGATTGATGATACAAAAAGTTTGATCACTACTTTATTAGGATATGCATCTGATTCGTAAGTCAAACGTTCATTTCGTGCCTTCTTAGTATACGCATCCTGAATATTAAGTTGGCCATACATCGTTGTATAATCTACTTTTACCTGGTAGTGATAAGGTACAGTAATAGTCGTTTTACCAATCATATTGCGCACAACTACAATATTAATCTCTTTTAGATTTGCTGCCTGACTTAAATCAATATTTAAATCACCAATCGCATGTTGCAGATTGATATCTTCAAATTTATACACTTTGTCTGGTGTTGACTGAAAGCTAAACAAAGATTGTTTATTGATGATCATCTTATTATTTTCTGTCTGGATGACTTTCATCGGTTGACGTTTATAGATAATATATCTGATTGCAACGATAATAATGAAACTAAACAAGACGATTAAAGTATATGGATTAGATAGTAAACCAAACATCAACATGATTAATCCAATCCACAAAATGATAAGCCCGCGCAGATTTTCTTTCATGTTCTGGCTTAAGTAAATCAGTGCAATTGCTACAACAATAACAAGCAGCATCCCAATTTTAACAAAGAATATGTAATACAGGTTCGATAACAGTATCAATGTAAAAAAGATGATTAATAACTCTGAACTAACAATTTGTTTCACATATACACTTCCTCTTTATTTTACATTGGATAATAATAATATTTCATATTGTATATTTCTTTTTTCTTCTTCTAAGTTTAACAGTAATGATTCAATTTCATCAATATCATTATCAATCGTATTAAGTTTATTAATCAAAGGTTGACGATTGTTCTTTAAATGTTCTGTCGGTTTAATTTCATATGTTTCAAGTACAGATTGTAATTGTTCCTTTTCAGATGTTAACTGCATCATTTCATTTTGTTTTATATTTTTTAATCCATTAATATCGGCTAATCGTTTATAGGCAGATGCCGTTCTAAAGTACATAAAGTTCTGAACGCAGGCTTTGACAGTATTGTTTAAGTAATGTTTTATCTTTTGCATATTCATACCCCATTCGTTCCGTAGTATCACCATTATAAAAAAAATTCCACAAACATATAAGCGTCTGTGGAATGATTATTGACTACAACTAAAGTAGTATGATTAATCTTCTAATTTTGTAAGTAGCAATGGACCATCTTTTGTAACGACTAGTGTATGTTCGATTTGTGCGACAAAACTTCTATCTTTCGTCTCAAATGCCCACTCATCTTTACCGTCAGAAACAATTGTTGCTTTAGACGAGATGAAAGGTTCAACAGCTAATACCATACCTTCTTTTAACAAAGTTTTATCCATTGGATCATAGTAATTCATAATATGCTTTGGTTCTTCATGTAAACTTTTACCGATACCATGTCCAGTTAGGTTTTTAATAACTGTTAAGCCACTTTTACGTGCTGTCGCGTTTACTGCACGTCCGATATTACTTAGTTTCGCACCAGGTTTAATCTTCGTCATCGCTTCATTAAATGCCATTTCAGCACAATCCACTACTTTTTGTTTCATAGGGTCATTTACTTCACCTACAACAAATGAAATACCTGTATCTGCATAATAGCCATCTTTACATGCAGATACATCGACATTTACTAAATCTCCGTCATTGATAACACGTGGTCCCGGAATACCATGTGCTACCTCTTCATTTACACTAATACATGTGTATCCTGGGAAGTCATATTCAGTGATTGGCGCTGATTTAGCACCGTGCACCTCAAATAATTCTTTGGCAATATTATCAAGCTGTTTAGTTGTCATACCAGGTTTCGCCTGTTTCTTAAGTTCATCACGTATAAGTGCTACAATACGTCCAATTTCTTTAAGTCCTTGTAAATCTTTTTCTGATGTTACGATCATGTTTATCTCTTCTTTCAATTAAATTTATGCATATGATATGCGTAAATATCGATTAATTTCATACGAAGGTATTGATTAATTTGATTAATAACCATATCATATATTCGTCACTGTTTATTATAACAAAGATTATGCAGTATACTACTTTTAAAAATTGGAATGATGAAATGAAAATAAAATGGACGAAAAAATTAATCGGTGCCCGCACGATTAAAACCGGGCTTGCAACCTTTTTAACTGCAGTAATATGTCAATTTTTTAATTTACCGCCGATATTTGCTGTAATTACTTCAATCGTATCGATAGAACCGACAGCACGCGCTTCTTTGAAGAAAGCATTTATCAGATTTCCTGCTTCTATACTCGGGGCATTTATCGCTGTAATGAGTACATACTTTTTAGGAGATAGTGCGTTAAGTTATAGTATTGCGGCAACACTGACTTTGTTTGTTTGCTATAAACTTAAGTTATATGATGGCATGCTTGTTGCCAGTCTTACTGCAGTAGCTATGGTGCCTAATATTCATCAGGATTTTGCATTTAACTTCTTTTCACGACTAGCAACGACAACTATCGGTTTAACAACAGCTACTGTCGTCAATTTCTTTGTATTACCACCAAAGTATCATACGCAGATCGCGAGTCTTATGGATATATTGGAATCAAAGTTAATGGCGATGCTTGTAAGGCGTTCGACTGAAATCAATGCTAACCTTGCTGATTTAAGCGGCACTTTGCCGATGATGGAGCAAACAAATAAATTAATCGCAAAGATTGATACTTTACTGGCATATGAAAAAGAGGAATTGCATTTTCATAAAAATTTAGAAATTGAGTACGAATTGACTAAGTTACGTCATCGACTTGATGTTAACCGTCTCATTCAGCTGCATATTAATCATATGATACTCATTCCAAATGGGACGACCTTTGAAATGACAATAGAAGAAAAGAAAGCACTCAATGAACTTATGAAAGCATTTGAATCATTCGGTAAAGATCGCACTTACCATCCAGACAAATCATCGCTGAGTTTACTTAAAAATAGCGTGAAGCATTTAACTGAATTTGATGATAATCAAATGAAAAGTCATTACATTTATGAACTGCTGATGATCAATAGATTACTTGGTGATCATCCAAACAAAAAGAAACAAGTCTAATTACGACTTGTTTCTTTTTATTTGATTATCTATTTAATTCTTTCAAACAATACGTTATTTTCCAGATGTACATGCTGGAAAGTATCACGTTCAAGCATTGCTAAACGTTGATATACCACTCTAAATGTACCACAAGCATCCATCGGTGGTGTAAAGTCGGACGTCATTTCACGCATGCGTTTTAAAATATTACCTGCACCGTCATGTTCTGTTTCAAGTTCAGCAATATGAGGTGCAAGTTTAGTCTTTAAATCTTCTGTCGGATTGTTTGTATATTCGATGACAAGTGGAAATACATTGTCATCTTCATCTTTAGTGTGATCTAATAATTCATCACGTAGCTTCAGTGTGAGTTCTTTTAGTTCTATTAGATGTGGATGACGTTCACCATGCACTTTTGCTACTTTTGTTACATAAGGCATTAAGTTCTTAAATTCTTCTGCAAGTGGTTTATGATATTTATTTTGAATGTAATTGATAAGCGCTGCATTATCTAAATACTGTACATCAAGCGTTCCATCACCACCATTATCTAAAGCGTTAATTTCTTCTAACAATGCATCAAGTGGCTTACTTTTTTCGTTGATAGCCTCTGATAACGGGATATTACCTCCACAGCAGAAATCGATACGATTACTTCTAAAAATATCTGCTGATTTAGGCGATTGTTTTACGATATCTGAAACGAGCATTTCTTTAGTGATCATGTTTTTTCCTCCGATTAATTTTAATTTTTGTTTATTGATTCATTTTATATAAGCATTTTTACTTTTTTTAATTAACTGCTTTCAGCTTTCGTTGTTGCTGTATCCAGGCTTTTGGCTGATAAACACAATAAGGTTCTGACGCCATTAAATCTCCTGTTACGGCATACGCACGACTTCTTGAACCCCCACATACATATCTGAATTCACACATGCCACATTTACCTTTGAATAAATCAGGGTTACGTAAGTTTTGTAATACTGGAGAATTTACGTATATTTCACTGAGTGGTTTTTGTCGGATGTTTCCACATGAAACAGGAAGCAGTCCACTCGGATAAACGTGTCCTAAATGTGATACAAATACAAAGCCATTACCATCATTGACGCCTTTAGGGGCACGACCCAATCCATCAATTGTATTGATATCCATCGTTGTTAAACTGTCTTCATATTTAATTGCATCAAACGTCCCAGCTTTTTTCATTTCACGAATCTGTTCCTGAAGCACGACACGTCTATAATGTTGCGCAGAAGTCGTCTTAATGCCAAATGAAGCTGTCTTACGTAATTTGTTTAAGAAACGAAATACTTCTTCGTGCTGAGCTGGACTAACCATATCACTTTCTTTTCCGCGACCCGTAGGAACTAAGAAAAATACTGACCAAAGTACACATCCTAAATCTTCAACCATCTGAGCCATCTCTTCTAAATAATCGATATTATAACGACTAATCACCGTGTTAATTTGTAATGGCATCTTTAATTCTTTTAAATATTGAATTGCGTTCATCGTTAAATCGAAGCTACCTTCAGTCCCTCGGAAATGATCGTGGATTTGTTTATTCGGTCCATCTATACTGAATGCCCAACGAGATAAACCGACATCTTTTGCACGCTGCATATTTTCTTTTGTGACATTTGGAGTGGCACTTGGTGTCATAGAAACGCGAACGCCTTTTTCAACGGCATAAGCTGACAATTCGAAAATATCTTCTCTCATCAAAGGATCTCCACCAGTGAATACAAGCATCGGTCCGTTCATCTGTGCAATATCATCAATCAATGCTTTACCCTCATCCGTCGTTAGTTCATATGGATTGCGATTAATTTGTGCTTCAGCTCTACAATGCAGGCAATGTAGTTCACAAGCACGTGTTACTTCCCAGATGACGATAAATGGTTTCTCGTTATAATCTATCAAACAAATCCCTCCCCGAACTTATAAGTCGATTATACACCTAAAAGATATATTTTAAATACATCTTTAAAAGAGTTTGATAATTTGTCACAAGATTGTTAGGCGGTTCTCTCTATGAATCGGCTCAAATCAATATAAACGGGGCGATTCCACAACAGAATCGCCCCATAACAATTTCATATTTATTTCTTGTCTTCCATTAATCGCTTTACAATAACTTGTTTCGCCGCTTCTTCCACACTATTATCGAGGCGCATTTCAGGAAATGCCATACCGATACGTTCACAAGATTGTTTCAGAAGATAATCAGTAATCTCATGGTTTTTAGGTAAGATCGGTCCGTGTAAATACGTTCCTAATAAATTCTTGTAATGAATGCCTTCTTTTTTATCTGTGTCGTTATTACCATAACCACTGACAACATGACCTAACGTATTGTAATCATGATATGTTCTCCCACCATGATTTTCAAATCCAACGATTTGACCGAATGTTTCAGATTCAATCACGATATTTCCTGTTAAACGGTCTTTCTTAGATTCAGTATAGAAATCTAAAATATGCAGCCCTTTTAATTCCTGGCCATCTGGCGTAATATATTTTTCACCTAAAAATTGATAACCACCACAGATGGTTAGTGCTGGCATACCGTCTTCAATTGCTGCTTTAAAATCATCTTTAACACGGAATAGATCATCAGTTGCAATCTTTTGTTCACGGTCACTCCCTCCACCGATAAACAATATATCTGCATCGCTGATCTTAATGCCTTGTGTCGTATTAATATCTGTAACATTCACTTCCAGTCCGCGCCATTTGGCACGTTGTTTCAAAGCAATAATATTTCCGATATCACCATATAAATTTAACTTATCCGGCATAAAGTGAAATACTTCGATAGCTCTATTCATTTCCTTTACCTCCTTCAAAGAATTGATTTAATGCCTGATGCATCGGTTCTAAAGATGTATAGTTTGGAATACATACTGTGTACTCAGGTCGTTTTAGTATTGTATGTGTCGCTTCCTTTATATTTTGATTCACATGAATTTCAGCATCAATTTCAGCATACTTCAATCGCAATGCAATCTCTTCAGCTCTATTTCCTGTACACATAATATAAGGTATATTTTGACGTGCTAACTTTTCGAAATCAGCATCCCAAATCCACGAAATGTCTCGTCCATCTGCACCATTATCATTTAATGCGATTAGATAGGATTTCTCACCTTCAATTTTTTCACCGACGGATAAGCTTGCATTCAATCCAGCTGGGTTCTTCGCTAAATTGATAATGGCTTGTTTGTTTCCTTTTTCGAAGTTTTGCATACGCCCATTATCGCTTGTGTAGGTTAAAAATCCTTTTTCAATCGATTTGTCATTTAATCCGAGTTCACGTAAAACTGCGTATGCTGCAATGATATTGAAGACATTAAAATCGCCTGCAATCTTCATATTAAATGTATGCCCGTTAATCGTTGGATTTAAGAATGGTGTCTCAGTTAATGCTTCTACTTCATATTTCGGTGTATTTCTATTAAAGCCACACGTACAAGAATAATGTCCAATCTGATTATAATGAATCCAATCATAATGGAGCATTTTACCGCAATTTGGACAGTATTTACTTTCAATCATTGAACTTTCTTCAAAGTTATGAATATGATTTTTCATACCATAATATGTCACTTTATTACTCGCAATCTTTAAACGTGAAACAAACGGATCATCTGCATTTAAGATGAGTTCTATCCCTCGTCCTTTTATGTTTTCAGCGATTCTATCGACTAATATATCTATTTCACCAAAACGATCCATCTGATCACGGAAGAAATTCGTAAACACCATCTTTGTCGGAGTCATTTCTTTTAGTACACGTGGAATAGAGCCTTCATCGATCTCAATAATCGCTAATTTTGTATCTTTTGAAGATTGTACGATGAAACTTGATGTAATACCAGCAGCCATATTGGCACCTTCTGTATTATGAATAATGCTAATATTATTTTGTTTCAATGTATGTCCGATTAAATTACTTGTCGTCGTCTTCCCGTTTGTTCCTGAAATAAAGACCACTTCATCAACTTCGGCACTTAGTTTCTTTAATATTTGCGGATCAATTTTACGCGCAATCTGACCTGGCAAATCTGTTCCGCGTTTACCTGCCATAATGCTTAAACGTCGTGCAGCTTTCGCTAAATTTTTTGCAGCAAATTTTTTCATAGTAACCTCCTAATTTCAACAATTTATTATATCACTTCATAAATAATTAGTATAAATATTTGTTGCGAATAAAAAAATGTATGGATGAAAATCTATTAATTACCAATGATATTATTATCTAATCTTTTTACATTATATTATAATGAATTTATCTTAGAAAATGGAGGGAATATCTATGTTATCAACAGAATTGACTGCCGCATTAAATAAACAGATGAACGAGGAATTCGCAGCAGCACATGCATACATGGCAATGGCTGCATATTGTGCTAAAGAAAGTTATGACGGGTTTGCTAACTTTTATGAACAGCAAGCTGCTGAGGAAAGATTCCATGGTACAAAAATCTATAATTATTTAAATGACCGCGATCAACATGCCAAGTTCTCAGAAATCCCTGCACCAAAGACAGAATTTTCAAGTGTGTTAGATACCTTTGAAGCAGGACTTGCACAAGAACAACAAGTGACTGCAAACTTTTACAATTTAGCGGAACTTGCTAAGAATGATAAGGAATTCTCAACGATTTCGTTCTTAAACTGGTTCTTAGACGAACAGGTTGAGGAAGAAGCGATGTTTAAAAAGCACATTGATTACATCAGACGCATTAAAGACGATGCAAATGCATTATATTTATATGAGAAAGAACTCGGTAAACGTAACTTCAATGAAGAAGAATAATCAGTTATGCTCTACACCTCTTATGAGGTGTTTTTATTTTGTCAAAATTAGGGTAATCCCCTACTTGTATTATATAAAATGGCGTGATAAGCTATTCGTAAATGATAATCAATATCAATCAATTAAAGAAGGTGTCATAATGATTCATGTCGCAAACGCTACACTCGGCACAACATATAAAATAAAATCGATGCTATTTGACAATGCGATGGTGATGCATCGATTACATGCATTAGGTTTCACTGAAGGTAGTGAAATTAAAGTGCGACAAAAAAGTTTATTTAAAGGTCCCTGCACTTTAGATATCAATGGTCAACATGTTTGTATCCGCAATTGTGATGCTTGTAAAATCATGCTGGAGCAAGTTCATGAATAGTAGAGCATTCTGTATACTAGGTAATCCAAATGTAGGGAAAACTTCACTGTTTAATGCACTGACAGGCAGTTATGAGTATGTCGGTAACTGGAGCGGAGTCACTGTTGAGAAAAAGATGGGTACTTTAAAGAATAAGACAGGTAATCTTATTGATTTACCTGGCATCTATGATTTGTTACCTCTTTCTAAAGATGAAACAGTGGTAACAAATTTTTTATTGAATGAACATTTTGAAGGTATGATTAATATAATCGATGCCGCACAACTGAAACGTAATCTACTGTTAACTGTCCAGCTTATGGAATACGGTGCACCGATGATGATTGGATTAAATATGGTCGATGTTGCAACAAAACGTGGTATCCATATTAACATTGATTTATTAATGAGAAAGTTGAAGACACCGATTATCCCAGTTGTCGCACGAACAGGTAGAGGTTCAACAGATGTGTTACATGCACTGGATGATACATTATCTGCTAACCGTCCGCTTAAAATAACGTATGATGCACCGATTGAATCTGCAATAGCAACAGTTATTCAAATATTACCTGATAATTTATCAATTGAGCGAAAACGTTATCGTTTCCTTGCTATTCAATTTTTATTGGGTAATCCGGTTGTTGAATCTTATCTGGATCAGGATACGCTTAAACAACTGATACCGATTAGAAACCAATTGGAAAATGAACTCACTACAAGTGTTAAATCACGTATCCATCACGCACGTATACAGTTCATTGAGCAAGTACTAACTGATGTTATCACATATCCTGATGAAGATAAGCAATTTCTTACAGAACGTCTAGATCGTATTGTGACGCATCGCATATTTGGTATACCGATATTTTTATTTTTAATGTGGCTCATCTTCCAGACGACGTTTACATGGATTGGTACCCCACTTTCAGATCAACTTGACAGTTTCTTTGCCGGTCCATTAACGGATACTGTAAAAAATGTAATGCAATCACTTGGTGTTATGCCTTTCCTACAAGATTTAGTGACGGATGGTATTATTGCTGGGGTTGGTGGTGTATTAGTATTTGTACCGCAAATCTTTGTCTTATTCTTCTTTATTTCTTTGCTTGAAGACTCAGGATATATGGCGCGTATCGCTGTCATTATGGACCGAGTGATGGAGATGTTTGGACTAAACGGTAAATCATTTATTCCTATGATTATTGGTTTCGGCTGTAATGTTCCTGGGATTATGGCCGCTAGAAGCATTGAAGAAGAAAAAGAAAGACTTACAACCATACTTATTGCACCGTTTATGTCATGTTCCGCAAGATTACCGGTATACGCATTATTTGCTGGTGTATTCTTTAAAGAACATCAGGCTCTTGTGGTACTCAGCCTTTATTTAATCGGTATCATCGTAGCGTTAATGGTAAGCTTTATTTTATCGAAGACAGTGCTCAAAAACGATACTTCCATCTTTATTGTAGAGCTGCCGCCTTATCGTCTCCCTTCACTTAAAACACTGTGGAGAAGTACATGGGAAAAAGGAAAAGGATTTGTTAAGAAAGCAGGTACATTTATCTTTGGTGGGTCTGTGCTTATCTGGCTACTTAATTATGCAGGACCAGGAGGATTAAATGTAGATGTTGATGACAGTTTCCTAGCGATGATTGGAGGATTTATTGCACCACTGCTAATTCCACTTGGATTCAGTTCATGGCAGGCAGGCGCAACACTTATTCCGGGATTTCTAGCAAAAGAAGTTATCGTAAGTGCGATGGCCATTATCTATGCAGTAAAAGACGATGCCCTCGTCTCTATGATCCACGCACAGTTTACACCGCTTACTGCGTATGCATTTATGCTTTTTATATTACTTTATATACCATGTCTATCAACAGTTGCTGCAATACGTAAAGAAACGTCATCATGGAAATGGACTTTTATAGCGATGCTATATCCTATCGCGACTGCATATTTATTAACGATGGCTGTATATCAAATCGGCAGATTATTTCTTTAGGAGGAAAGCTTATGTCAATACTTATCAACGTATTACTGTTCGTTCTAATATTTGGATATGCAACTTATACGCTTTATAAGTTCTTTAAGAAATCTAAAGCCGGTAAGTGCAACAGTTGTGATCTAAACGACAGCTGTGGTTGTGATAATCTGCATCAAATTAATTTTGATAATGTGAAGAAGTAACTAGATTGCCTATTAGGCAGTCTAGTTATTTTTTTGCGTAATACATGTTAAAATACATCATAATTATTAATCGAGGTAAACGATATGAATTCATTTATAGCATTAGATTTTGAAACAGCTAATGGGAATCCCGCTTCAATTTGTAGCGTCGGTATGGTAAAAGTCATCGATAATATGATGACTGAAACTTTTTATACATTAGTAAATCCTGAAACTTATTTTAGCGCATCTAACATTCAGGTCCATGGTATACATGAAGATGACGTTCAGGACGCACCAACCTTTGAACATGTTTATCCATATATGCTCGATTTTATCGGTGATCTTCCGGTCGTAGCACATTTCGCGCAATTTGACATGAAAGTATTACATGCTTCTATAAAAAAATATCATTTCGATATGCCGACACTGCCATATTTCTGTTCGGTCATTATGGCGAGAGATACGATAAAGAATCATAGCTATAGTTTAAAGAATATGATGGCCTATTATAAACTGGATTTCCACGGGCATCATCATGCCTTAAATGATGCTAAGGCATGTGCAATGATTACAGTAAGATTGCTGAAACATTATACAGACCTTGAAGAATACTTTTCAACGAAACGCCGAAAAAAATATATCAAAAGCATTTCGACTACTACGAAAAACCAAAGCATGTCACGCTATCACCGCGAATTAAACAMYAWMAAMWSWASTWCMGNASKAMWKRASARMMRWCAWCMKWWWWANYRATAANASARATTSCAAYWAYAGRAAYACNYSAYAAWASAARWANNAAYWWAKWRTSCAGWAKAKCSTTSNANTRAMRKWSSTAATWAWMCAGANRWTAYCRANNAGGMARAYATAKTAANNAKAKRAMKMCAAARGNNACYRATMMRTCTWMTRAWWWASMRGRTRYTGKYSRRAWTRWKAWWRMTWYAGGANNMACKAKMTTAMTMTTANSWKYKASSAKRWAKTWCANNAKANTKRTTGCNNYTWKWAKMARWMAATAWNAAAANAMAYGRCTAYYTCWWWTGAGNTAGYCRTKTCAGACTGTAGACAAAGTCTCCTTCGGAGATGAAGTTTACAGTCTTTTTTTGATAAAATATAGATATATCATTGAACGGTGGTGTTTTACTTGATTAAGAGAAGTAAGTCTGAAGATATTAATATCATTCGCAGTCAATTTGAAATGTATTCATTAGAAGACCTTGTACCAGAAAATCATCTTCTAAGAAAAGTTGATAAAGTATTCGATTTATCCTTTGTATATGATTTAGTAGAAGAAAAGTATTCTACAGATAATGGCCGTCCAAGTATTGATCCGGTTGTATTAATAAAAATTGTATTAATACAACATCTTTTTGGTATCAAATCAATGCGTCAGACAATTAAAGAGATTGAAACTAATTTTGCGTACAAATGGTATCTCGGTTTAGGCGTTAACGATAAAGTACCTCATTTTTCTACCTTCGGTAAGAACTATTCTAGAAGATTTTATGATAATCAGATTTTCGAAGAAATCTTTTCTCGTATTCTCAAAATTGCTATAGATAATAACTTCGTAGATAATACTTCACTATTTATTGATTCAACGCATATTAAGGCCAATGCCAACAAGAAGAAATTTATTAAACAAGAAATACAGAAGACTGCTAAATATTATGAACAAGAGCTTATTGAAGATATCAATTCTATTAGAGAGTCTGAAGAAAAAAAGCCTTTAGCTTCAAGAAAGGAGGAGAATCTTAAAGTAATAAAAATAAGTAATAATGATCCCGATGCTGGTTACTATGTTAAAAGTGAAAGAGAAAAACAATTTGCCTATAGTGCGCATACATGCTGCGATAAGTATGGTTATATCGTTGATTTTCATTTAACTCCTGGTAATGTTCATGATAGTACACAGTTAGTACCTATGATTGACAGGCTGGAAAGTAAAAAACTACTACCGAGATATGTTGCTGTGGATTCTGGATATAAAACACCTCATAATGCTAAGTATTTATTAGATAAAGAAATTCTACCAGCTATGCCATATAAACGTCCCATGGGTCCGAAGGACTTAATGAATAAAAATGAATTTTTATATGACGAATACTATGATTGTTATATTTGCCCTAATAATCAAATGTTGAAATATCAAAGAACAGACAGCGATGGTTACCGTTTGTATATTTCTAATCCAAATAAATGTAAGGATTGTCCTTTACTTAATAAATGTACTAAGAGTAAAGAACAGAAAAAAATCGTTACGAGACATATATGGCAACAATATCTTGATATTGTTGATGACTTGAGATTCATAGATACTATAAAAGCTATATATAAATTGCGTAGTCAAACAATAGAAAGACGTTTTGCTGATGCTAAAGAACAGCATGGTTTGCGATGGACTAAGTACAAAGGAATTCAAAAAGTCACCATGGAGACCACGCTTATTTTCGCATGCATGAATTTAAAGAAATTAGCAAATTATCTAGCAGGTTAAGCTGGATATTTTGCTAATTTCTTTAAAATAACAATATTTTTCGAAGAAAAAAGACAAACTCACTTTTAGAATTGTGAGTTTGTCTTCAATCTGAGGCTAAAATTATTTTAGCCCTATCTCATGTTTAAACTGCTTAATATATGATCTGGATACTTGTAGTTTCACATCTTTTGTTAACTTTACCTGATATGTGTTATTAAACCATTGTTCTGCTGATTTTATGTGGTTTTTATTAATAATATTTGAACGATGTATACGTATAAAGATATCTTCTGGCATTTTTTTCTCAAAAGCACTAAGCGGTTCATTAATCGTATATTCATTTTTTAAAGTGATGATATGTAACTTTCCTTCTTCAACGTACAATGCAATGATATCAAGCGTATTAATTACATATATTTTATCGTCTATCTGAATTGAAAGAGTTCCCGTGGACTGTTTCGTTCCTTCTGTATGATCTTTTTCTACGCTACTTCGAGCTTTTTCAAGTGCAACTTTTATTCTTTTCATTTCGAAAGGCTTTAATACATAATCGAGTGCATTTAATTCAAATGCTTTCACCGCAAAAGTATCATGTGCTGTTGCAAATACGATCAATGGTGGGGTTTTCATTCTATTAATCTTCTGTGCTAAATCAAGTCCGCTTTCATTGATGAGATTAATATCTAAAAATAATAAGTCATACGTATCTGCAAGTAGGGCTGTCAACGTTTCTTCAACCGAATCCGCTTCTTCTATATCGTGACTGTCATCAATCTTATTGATGAGATACATCAATTCATTGCGTGCTAACGGTTCATCATCGACGACTAATATTTTCATTATAATAACTCCTCTCTTTCATAAGGGATATGCGTGTAAAATTTCGTTCCATGCGCTCCAGTGATAAATTTCAATTTCGCATCACGATTATATAGTCCCACTAAACGCTTATTTAAATTTTCCAGTGCACTACCGGTACCAGATGTAGAGTTTACTTCAATAATTCCTATTTTATCTCTTTTATCCTTTGGAATACCATTTCCATTATCTTCTACAGAAATTTCAATTTCATCGATATCTTTTCTTACGACGACATCGATATTATTACCTGTTTTACGATTATGGAATGCGTGCTTAATCGCATTTTCCACAAGTATCTGAATGATAAATGGCGGTACTTGTGCATTGACACAATCTTCTGCTACATCGAAATGAATATTGAAGCGATTTGGAAATCTCGCCTGCTCTAAAGATAAATAAGCTTCGACTTGTTGAATTTCTTTCTCTATCGTAATGGTATTTTGTCTTGCACCTTGTAAATTAGATCTGAAAAAATTGCTCAAATTCAATAATAATTCACGCGCTTTTTCACTGTCTACCCGTATAAGCGCTGAAATTGTATTCATCGCATTAAAGAAGAAGTGTGGATTAACTTGAGCCTGCAAAGATTTAATTTCAGCATCTTTTAACAGCTTACTTTGCATTTCAATTTCACCTAATTCAATTTGACTAGAGAAGATATCCGCTAAACCTTCTGCCAAACGGCGTTCTACGTATGTAAGCTTCTTACTATCTGTAAAATATAGTTTCAAAGTGCCTACCACTTCCTGATTAACGTATAACGGAATAACAATGGCACCTTCTAACGGACAACCTGGATGCGTACAACCAATTTCTTCTGTTGTATGTGCTTCTTTTATCTCACCTGAGCGTATGACCTCTTTTGAAAGGTCTGTAATAATTTTCTTTTTCGGAACGTGATGATCGCTTGCTGCTCCAACATGCGCTAATATATCCGTTTTATTTGTGATTGAAACGGCAGACACTTTCATCAAATCTTTAATAATTTGAGCCGCTTCAGTTGCACTTGATTCATTTAATCCTAATCTGAAATAAGGTAAAGTTTGATTGGCTAGATTTAATACTTCATGTGTCTGTACAGCTTTCATATGCTGTTCTTGTTGTAATGTTGAAATAATAATAGATAAAAATATTGCAGTACCTAAACTGTTAATGAGTGTCATCGGTAAAATAATAAATGATACTAAATCCAGAGCATTATCAAAATTTGAAGCAAAGCTGATAATACATATCATTTGAATGAGCTCCATAACAATTCCAATAATCATCCCCTGAACAATCGTAGGATATTGATCGTTCTTTCTCGCTCTATGCCCAAAATAACCGGAGACTAAGCCGATAATAATTGAAGATATAACGTAAGTATATGCATCAACACCTCCAATTAAATATCTGGAAATTCCAGATACGATTCCTACAGTAAAACCGACAATCGGACCACCTACAAGTCCTGCTACACTAATTGTTAGTACACGTGTGTTGGCAATTGCAGCATCATCTGAGATTGTCCTGAATATTTGGCTGGATACTACATGATTATCTCGTATCTCAACACCCGTAAAGTTAGAGACAACAGCAAATAGACCAAAGATGATAATCAACTGTATTTGTGAAGATAATTTTTCGCGTTCGCTCATCACCATTTTAAAATGGGATATGTTCATTAATATATAGGCTACAAGTATAATTAATCCCACACGTTCAAGTAATAAAATAAATAATTCTAACATGAGTGTCCTCCTTATTCATCCACATTATAACCATAATCAAAACAAAAAGGATAGGTTTCCCTATCCTTATGATACATCTATTTTTCGACAACCTTTATAATTTCATCTGTAACCACTTTAACCATCGCTTTTATACCTGGGTATTCAAGGTGAATACCATCTGAGGCAAAATATTCAGGATGTCCCTGTGAAACTTTATACCAATCTATAATGTGTATATTTTTATATTTTTTTGAAAATCGATACATCTCTGCATTAACATGTGCTTCATAATCTTTCGGTACACGGGCAGTGACTAAAAATACTTGCGCTTTATCAAACTTTTTAAGGATCGTATTCATCTGGATATCCTCAAAATCACCATTTGTACCTAAATAGAGAACAACAACGGCATCTTTTCTATTAAAATCTGTATATTTATCTGCCACTGGAATTGCCTTATAAATATTACGACCAACTTCACCATCAATTGTCGCATTCGGGAATACTTTTCTAATTTGATAATCAATATCGACAAGTACTGAATCGCCAATAAAAAGTGGTGCGTAAGGATAAACTTGCGTAATTTCAGGCGTTGGTTCTGACGCATCATCTATTTGCAAAGGTGAAATGCGTTTTATAGCTGGTGCAATTGATTTTGTTTGTGTAACTACAATCTTTTCATTATTTTGCGACTCTGCTTTCACAGTTTTAATTAAATATGGTGTTGAAACCAGTAAATATAAACTTAGCAATAATGTTATAAATGCTTTTAATGATTTCACATCTACAAAAGCTTTTAACCCTTTTTTTCTAAATGGCTGTTCAATCAATTGATAACTGAATATCGCCATAATCATTGTAAGAATGATAGAAATCACATGTACATACCATGGTATCTGTCCTTGTATAAAATGAGATTGCATCAACACGATAATAGGGTAGTGCCATAAATATAAACTATATGAATATCGACCAATCCACGTTAACACAGGTAAACTTAAAAATTTCGACATCCATGTATTAGGGTGAACACTAGACATAATAAATAACAAAGTGAATATTCCTAAGATGTATAAGCCACCTTGAAATACTGATGCACTATGCTCTGTAAACAGAAAGAATGATCGTACTAAAAAGATTGCGCCAACTAATCCTATCATTTCGATAACCCAAACGATTACTTTTGGTGGATTTTTCTTCAATTTATAGGCTGGCCATATCAGTGCCAGCATTGCACCTAACAATAATGTCTGAAGGCGAGTATCAGTGCCAAAATATATACGTGAAATGCTCTTTGAAGGGTCATACAACATCCACATTATAGTCATAGAAACCAATGACACAATTAAAAATACAATAAATATATTAGATTTTTTCTTAAAAACTTTAAATAACATCAATAAAATG
Organism: Macrococcus sp. PK; assembly: GCF_022501545.1. Taxonomy (NCBI): domain Bacteria; kingdom Bacillati; phylum Bacillota; class Bacilli; order Caryophanales; family Staphylococcaceae; genus Macrococcus; species Macrococcus sp. PK. The sequence continues at coordinate 71,833 of NZ_JAEPRF010000018.1, read as the reverse complement.
AAGGGGAATAAGAGATAAAATTGCTCTTCGATAGCTAGAGACCACAAATGTTTCAATGGACGCGGTTCGAGGCTCTGAAAATAATCCAGACCATCAAAAATGTACCACCAATTTGAAACATATAATAACGCTGCATACATATCTTTTTTCATTTGAAACAACAACGCTCGATCAAAGAAAATAATATACTGTATGACGATAAACATCATAAACAAAACTGGAGGTAATAGACGTTTAATACGTTTATACCAGAAATGGGCTAAGTTGATAGATTGATTCGCTTCGTATTCTTTAATTAGCAATGTGGTAATCAAATATCCTGAAATAATAAAAAATGTATCTACACCTAGAAATCCTCCTGGCAACCATTTCGGATTAAGATGAAATATGATAATCGCAATCACTGCAATTGCACGCATGCCGTCTAAACCAGGAAAGTATTGTTTATTCATTGTAAAACTGACCACCTTTTTAACATAAACGTAACATAAATGAAATACTTTATTAATAATACAATTATTTCTATAAATTTACAACCCAAATTATGTTGTAATATGTTTAAATTTGTCATATTTTCAACTTTCACTATAACATATTTTCACTCCAACCAAAAAAACTACAGCCCTAATATTTTAAATAAAAGGACTGTAGCAATGACGTTTAATCATTAATATTACCATTTCTGATAATTTCGCCGTCTTCATCATATTCTATTATCGTACCATCTTTATATACATCAAACGAACCGACAATCTCTCCATTTTCATCGAATATACCAAAGCCATATTTACCATTTTCATAAACTGGCGTTCTATATTCATAACGACCATAATCAAAACCTACACCACTCCATGTTTCAGCTAAACTTTGAACGTTCTCTCTTGTTACAGTAATTTGTTCTGATGCATCTTCTTCATCTGACGTTCTGACGATAATCGTTTCTTTTGCAGGTTCTTGTGTAAGTTCACTCGTATCAAATATTAAATCAATATCCGCTGGATTGTCACTAGATGCTGATGGCGTTTCAATTTCTTTATTTGTGACTAATGTTTGGTTGCCCGCTTCTCCTTCAGCATAAATCTTCAGTTTTTTTCCAGCTAAAAATGGACCAAATACATTGTCACCGTTCACATCAAAATCCATTTCTTCATTATTAACATAGACCATCACTGAATCTTTATCTACAGCTTCTGGAATTTCAACATTTGTTTTGATATAAGCCACATCAAAACTTTCTTGAGCATCATCACTTTCTGACATATTGATCAGCAGTTTACCTTGAACTTCACCATTTATCGCAGTTTTTGTTGCGTCTAATTCATAATTGCCAAGCGGAAAATTTCCTAATCTTTCTCTTGAATTTAATGTCGGTGTATAGTCCTGCTCCTCACCATTCACTTTGATCACAATCTTTTTACCATCTTTTCCGGTTAAATAAATCGGTACTTCCGGAACTTTAAATGAGAAATTTTTAAACATACCAAATTTCTTTTTGTCTGATGCAATTTGTATTGCATCTTTACCACCTACATTGACCATACTGTCAGGCTGTTTATTATCGATCATTTGTTCTGTCGTAGTAACAAGTTTTTCACCAAACTTTTCTGTATCACCACTTGCGGCAATATAATGAGCAAAAGCTTCTGCTTCACTTTCTGACAAATTCTTATCACCGACACTTAAAATAGATGATAATTTATTATAATCTTTATCTATTAATGCCTGTTTTATTTCTTCAGATTGATTAACTGGTGAAAATTTATGTTCAAAGAACTTATACAAACCAAATAGTAATGCAAGTAAAGCAAGTAATCCGATTAGTAAAGGTAATCTTGACTTCCCTTTACTTTTTTTAACTGGTTTTTCTACAGGCTGCTTCTGCTTTCTTTCATAAACTAATTTCTCATCACTAGGCACACGTCTCTCCTGGACAGCATCTTCCGGAAACTTCGTTCCACAATTCGTACATACTTTAACGTGATCTTTTACTTCTGCGCCACAATTTCTACAAATTTTCATTGGATTCCCTCTAATCTTTATAATTTAAATGTATTATCTAACAAATGTCTTAAATTTAATTGTGGACGTTCACGTGCGTCTATTACCTCAATAATTTCTCTGTTCGATTTGGGTTGATGGTAATGTACATAACAGTTAATCATGCCACTTTGATTCTTCTCTTTTTCATTTAACCACTTATTTAATTCCTGCTGATTCATAAAAATGCCTTCAATGCCATTTGATTGTTCAGTGACATATTCAGATTTCGAATCAATTTTTACACACATTGCATAATAATCATAACTTGAAAATATTTCATCATTGCCTTTGTGCCAGGCAGATACGCGTTTTGGATTAATTTCTTCTGTAGTATTAAGAAACTCATAATCTCTTGATGTACTGACATATACTGTGTACGTCTGATTGTTTAACTTGCAAGTTAGAACGTTATATTTCAAATGTATAAATTCAATGTTAGGATGCGACTTTATCAACTTTTCTTTTACAAAATTTATCATTTCAGTTCGTTTAAAAGAACGAGATTTTGTTTTCGTATCTCCGTGGAGATTATTAACATAATGCATCGCTTTTTGTTCGTTAGAAACATTAAAATCAAATTGTTCATTTTTTAACTGCTGATAAACAGAAATAATATCCATCTTGTCGGCACTTGTTAAGAATTCGACTTCATCGATTGATCCATTTGTAAATATTATCGCTCGTGCAATACTTTGTTTGTAATCATCCTCATAAATTTCAGGTAAACTTTGTTGTAACGACTTCAACTTCAAATAGAGTTCTATTGTCCTCATTGACTCACCTCTTAATTGGTAATATATATTATTAATAGCGTTTTTATCCTTAATATAATTATACCACCCATAAATTAAATGTGGAATAACACTCGAATACCGTTAATTTTAGTTATTTTGATAATTTATTGAATTATTTTCAAAATAATTAACACCTTAATTGCAATTAAAAGCTAAAATAATAATTGTAAATTAAAAATAATTAATAAAATTAAAAATAATTAATAAAATTAAAAACCACCGATTCAAAGGAATCGGTGACTTTAATTTAGTAATTATTATTAAAATTTCTTTTAAATTAGAAAGTTTTTGCTAAAATTTCAGCTTTTTCAATTGCTGCATCTTTGATTGATTCTGCTTGTTCTGGTTGTGCGTTATGACCTTCAATGATAATTTCTTCAACGCTTGGAATACCGAAGAAACCTAAAATTGTTTGTAAGTAACGGTTACCCATTTCGAAGTTTGCTGCTGGACCTTCTGAATAGTAACCACCACGTGCTTGAACGATAACCGCTTTCTTATCTGTAAGTAATCCAACTGGACCTTCAGCAGTGTATTTGAATGCTTTTCCAGCTACTGCTACTGCATCAATATAAGCTTTAACAATTGCCGGGAATGACAAGTTCCACATTGGCGTAACGAATACATATTTGTCTGCCGCAGCAAATTCGTCACTTAATTCATTTAAACGTGCAACTTTTTGTTGCTCAGTTTCAGTTAAAGTTTCGAAAGCTTCTCCTGATTGTAATTTACCCCAACCAGCAAATACTTCTTTATCAATTAGCGGGATAAATGTTTCATATAAATCAATATGTTTAACTTCGTGATCTGGATGAGCTGTTTTGTAACTTTCAATAAATGCTTTCCCTGTAGCCATTGAGAATGAAACTGTTTCATCATTAGGATGTCCTGTAATGTATAATACTTTAGTCATGTGTAAAAACTCTTCTTTCGTGTGTTTTTTAGTTTAATTTTTATACTCGATATAATTATTATATTATATTTTGTAAATTAGTCAACTAGAATGTTTATTCATTCAAAATAAAAACCAAGGAAAATATTCCTCGGTTCTTACTACATTATTTTCTCCAGAAAGTATCAACATCTTTTTTATCTTCTATATTATACTTAATCATTGCTTTCAATAAATCATAATCGATTTCCTGGTCCCACTTTACTTTGAAAAGACCTGCAGTTTGAGCGTATCCAGCTTCTGCTATCTTATCTTTAAAATGCGCCATCGTTTGATTTTCCGGTGCTATTGAAATATGCGCTTTTGCTGTACTGACACCCAGTATAAACGTGCCGTGATCTGAATACATCGGTGTATTCCATTTATATTCACGTTGTAATTCCGGAAAATTTGTCTCAATCCATTCAAATAAATCCTGAATCTTACCGAGATGATTGATGTTTGTTAGTTTGTCAAAGAACGGCTCAAATTTATGCATAACTACCTCCATAATCATTTATTTTAATTGTAGCATATCTTCAAATGTCCAGTCTTTATCAGTCAGTACCTGTTTATAAAATGGATCTTTGCCAATTAATTTTATATGATCTCCAATCGCCTCAACTTCATCTAAGTGATGCGTCGTTAAAATAATGAGTTTACTTTGTTTCAGCTGATTAATCAGTCGATGAATGTCATATCTCGATTTCAAATCAATACCAACAGTAGGTTCATCCAAAATAATTATATCTGGATTTCCAAGTAAGCCGATTAACATGTTCACTTTACGTTTCGTCCCTCCAGATAGTGATTGAACTTTCGCCTTATCTTCGCGAATATTTAAAGCATCTTTATAAGTATTTAATAGATTATCATCGATAGGAGAAGAATACAAACCTTTAAAGAACTTTATATTATCACGCACTGATAAATGTTCAAATAAAGCGATGTCCTGAGGTATGTAGCCTAAACCATTCTTTAAAGATTTATGACTTAGGTCCTCACCAAAATAAATAATTTCTCCTGCATCTTGCGTTTCCAGCTTTGCAATCATTCGTAACAATGTTGATTTCCCAGCGCCATTCTCACCTAACAGGATTGTTACAGCCCTATCTTCAAAAGTTGTGTTCAACTGATTAAAAATTTCTTTTTTCCCATATCGCTTAGTTAAGTTTTTAACTTCTATCATATACTTCCTCCTATCGATAACAGCATATAGACGGTCACAATCATCAATGTGAAAGTAGTCGTCATAAATAGACGATGACTTGTTGTATTGACTTTAAAGAGTAATAAACTTAATACGAATTCATAAATAAGTGTGAATAACAAGCATACAAAATAAAACTTTATACTCATCATTTGATTCATGAACAATGCTGCAAAGATAATTGATAACATGATTATGAAAACGTGAACCATGATATACGTTATATGTAAATAATACTTTGTCTTGTCAAACATATACATGCGTTCAAGTGCTGCGTCCTGCTTTAAATGATAATGAAGTATCACTTGTATAGATGATACAAATAAAATAAGCGCGAATATTGTACTTAAAGAAATTGATTCATCTTGTGATTTTGAAACTACAATTTGTTTCATACGACTTTCCGGTGTTTTCTGATAATACATCTTCTTAACTTCTTCAATATTTACTTGCTTCTCTTTATCAATATGATATTTCACGATATAAGGAATCTGAGCTTCAAATAATGTTTTACTTACTATTTCCTGGGCAATAGCCCCAATAAAATCATCACGATAATAAAGTATAATCGTATCTCTTAAAGATTGTTGCTTTAATGCTTCATTAAAACCTTCAGGAATTGATAAACTTAACACCGCTTCTTTAGTTTTCACATGATCTTCTATAAAACTTTCTTCATCACCAATTATTTTAACAGTCATATCATGATTGCTTTTAAGCATGGCAATCAACGCCTCTGATGATTGAGAATGATCTAAGTCCTGCACAGCTATCGGCATTTTAAACACTGCATTCATTTTTTGTTGCACTATAAAACAAGTGAGTAGTATACCAGCAATCAGCAATGACAATAATAAATATGATTTCCATTGTTTTTGCACTACGAGGTATAAGATAGATTTCATCGTCTATACCTCCATATCAGTTGTAACATCAATAGACTTATCAATATAATACATATCCAATAGAACAGAATAGGAGTCTTTATAAAATAGTTATTCAATATCAATTCCAGTACTTTATTAAAAATATGACTAAACGGTTGATGATACAATATACCGCCTAATACATCCTTAAAATATATCGAAGGGATTGTTGCTCCGGAAAATAAAATGATAAGACCCGTTATCATTACTTTAAGAATCAATTGAAACGATTCATTATTAACGAGTTCAATAAGCATCATCACCACAAATATCATTATGAGATATAAGAATAAAATAATTAAAAGCGGTATTAGGTTATAACTTTCAAAAGATACATCTAAGTATTTTAATAAAACATACAATACTACTGCAGAAAATAAAAGTGTATACCATAAACTTATTAACCCGCGTGTCAATGTTAGTTTTTCATATGAAAAGTGAAACATTGATAGACGTTCTTTCAAAGCATGCGCCTGATTCATCTTCAAAATATTAAACAGTGATAAAAACAATACATAAACACTGATAAAATAAACTGAAATAGTATAATACTGATAGTTATCATAAAGTTTAACCGACTGCTCATCAAAGGCACCATTACGATTCAGACCCGTAAAAAGCATATCCGTCATCATCATTAACATCGCATCATCACTTGACTCAGGATATAATGCTTTATACGCTCCAGCGCCACCGATAGAAAGCATCAAACGACTATATACGGAATCCGTTAACTGATAGATGATAATACTCTCAAGCGATGTTTTATCGTATGTGTAAACAGAAATCGGTAATGCGCCTTGCTTGTAAAATGCCTCAGTCATTCCTTGATCGAACACGAAATAACCATCTAGATGATGATGCTTTAATTCATTATTGGCCTTAGTCGCTTCAAACTGCTTTAATTCAATATCGTTACCCATACTCTTTCCATCGCCAATTGCATCTAATATCAACTTCGTTTCTCTAGATTCATCTTCATCTACTAATCCAATCGAAAACTTATCGTCTTCCTGACTTTTCATCACAGATAATCCTATGAGTGTCGCAAACAATACAAAAAACAATACTAATATATAGACCAGTAAATACCACTTTTTCATAAGAAAAGAGTGATAAATGCTGAACAGTTGTAGTTTCACATTTATCACCCCTTATTTTTAATCAATAACCATTAACTTTATTAATTTAAATCTTTAGAAACGTCTTCAAAAATTTTATTAAAGTTCTCACTGATATCATCCTGCAATTGTTGAAGGTCACTATCAGACATTGTGCTTAAGTCTTTAGCACCGTCAGATTTCACTTTCACATCTTGCTTTAATTTTGTCACAGCATCAAGCATCAATTTAACCGGTTCATTTTGAACATTTACAGTAAATTCTGCTTTTTGCTTTTGTTCATTGTTCCCGATATCTGTTACTAAATCATTTGTATAATTTAATTTTAAATCTTGTCCAACTAATTGAGATAAATCGATTGTTCCTTTGTCAGTACGTTTATCACCATCTGTTTTAGAATCATTTACAAATGATATTTCTCTTGCACCATCTTGATTAATGACAATTTTGTAATCATCTTTATAATTTTCATCTTTTTTAGTTGAATCCCCTGTTAACACGAATGCATCTGGAGCATCTTTAGCAGAACCTTTGACCTCTAGTTTTAAATTGTCATCAACTTTTGTTAAAGCATCTAATTTAACTTCTTCTTCATTACTTGTCATCACCAAATTGCGTTTCATAATTTGTTTACCATCAACAAAGATTGTTGAGATTACTTTTGGAAACTCAGATTCTTTTTGATCTTTCACTTCTTTTAGTGCTTTATCTAACTCTTTATCGTAGTCTACACCTTGTGCTTGTTTTGTAAATAAATCTTTTAATTCTTTATCATCTTTTGCTTGTTCTAACATTGCAACGATGATTTTCTTTGTATCTTTTGGTTGTAACGTCATCGTTAATTTCTCTAAATTCTTCTCTTCATCAAAGATTTTCACTTTTTCTTTATCTTTTTTAAATTGATCGTCTTTGACATTATCAGCGAATGTTTTACTGTAACGCTCAATAATTTTATTCATATCTTCCTGAGAAAGTTGTGCGCCGCCTAAAAGGTTATTCAAGTTTAATGAATCATTTGTCATACCTTCAACTGAAGTTGGATCTCCAGTTAATTTTTCAAAAGTATCTTTAATTTTATCATTCGGAATGCTTAAGACATCATTTAACACTGGGGCAGAAAGGTATTGATTTTTGTTATCTGCCTGCCACGCAAACTCACCAAGTTTATTATCAGCAATCGTAGGTGTGATGCTTAAATTTGATAATTTATCTTTACTATTATGTGCTACATCAAATACGATATTTGATGAATCAATTACTGATTTTGAAATACCCATTTGTGATACAAATGCTTCCGGAATATCTGCACCTAACTTCATATTTACTGCATAATTATCATCCTGCATTTTCTCTTGGAATTTTGTTTCATTTTCAAAACGCTCATTGAAATAATCTTGCAACGACTCCATTGATTCTTTTTCACTTAAAAGATACGCATTTTTCGGTGTGTTCGTTAAAAAGTAATACGCCGCTGCTCCCCCGCCACCGACTAATAATACAAGTGCTGCTATGATTCCTAAGATCAACCCTTTTGACTTTTTCATACCATATCCTCCACTTTTGTATTTAATATCTCGCTCAATTTCATCATATCAAAATAGAAATCATTACGGAATACTTTTCACAAAATTAACCATAAATAATATTATTTACGAAAATTAGTTTACTTAGTAATGAAATTATGTAAAAACCACTTTGAATAAACATATTACAGTTAAAGATTAAATTTCATACTACATTCTTTCGTTACCTGCATTACTTAATCGAATTACTTTGAAATGTAATAGATAAGCACCAAGAGCCATCACAAATAAAGATAAAATAGCAATACGACTTGCTAACGGTCCATAATCTTTTAATAGTAGAGTAATCGTTCCATAAACAAAAGGTCCAAAAACTGCAGATAATTTACCACTCATTGAGAATAAACCAAAGAATTGTCCTTCGTGAGCTTCCGGTGAGAGTTCTATGATAAGCGTTCTAGAGATAACCCAGATAGAACCCATTGCAATTCCGAAAAGAATCGCACAAATATAAAATGCCGACTTAGGTAAAGGAATACTTGCAATAATAAGCGCAATCATTAATACTAGCGCGACATAATGCAACGCTTTTAAAGAACCTATTCTTTTAGCAATGTATCCAAATACAAAGGCACCTATTACACTGAAAATCGTTGCTATCATAAATATTTTAATAAATTCACTTGAAGTAAACCCTACTACAGTAGTGGCATACGGTTGCATCATACTTATGGCAGTCGCCAAAGCATCATTTAAGAAGAAATAAACAATTAAGAATACATATATTGCCGGTTCGTTCTTAGCAAGCTTATAAGTTTCTAAGACTTCTTTATAGCCTGATGTTAAGCTTGATTGAGATACATGTTGTTTCATCGTCTTTTTATTGCCATCTTTACCAAAGATAAAAATAGGTATGCTAAATACTAAAAATAAAATAGCGGTTGGAATAAACGTCTTTCCAGCATCTTCAGTACCTACAAAAGCCATTATCGTAAGCACACCAAATAATGTTCCCATATAGCCTAACGCTACTCCAAACCCAGATAATACTGAGTGATCTTCTTTTGGTGCTAAACTACTCATCATTGCATCGTAAAATACAAGACTCGAATTATACATAAATTTCGCAATCGTAAATAAGATAATAATCAGCAAAAATGAAACTGGAATGCCTAACATCTGTTGTTTAATATCCGCTTCATAAATATAGCCCATCAGAAAAGTACAAATAAACACTACTACAGTGAAGATGATAACCCATTGTTTCTTCTTTTGCGTTCTATCAATATATACTCCGTAAATCGGACTTAATACAATGAGAAGCAATGCTGCTACACTTGCTGAATAAGCAATCCAGGTTGATGATACCTGCTCAGTTACAGGATCAACGCCAAACTGTTCTGTTACAAATTGCGGAAAAAACAATGTCACGATATTTGCACTAAAAATTGTATTACTGAAATCATAGAGTGCCCAGCTAAAAATAGGTAACGACAATAATAGTTTAAGATCTTTCTTCATTAGTTGCTCCTTATGATATGTAATACTCATAGTTTAGCGATTGTTTTATGCAAATACCATAAATTTTCTGTTTCATTATTGTAAAGAAAAAGAAGTGAAGCAATATATTAAACCCTTCATTTAACTTTAAAATCCTGTAAATCCATTAATGCATAATGAATTTGATGATACCTCTCTAGTGGCTTTAAATCAATAAGTGAATGGTTAGTACCTCGTTCAAAGTATTTCGCGCAATTTTCAAAAGCAAGTAAATATTGTCCCATCATTTCATTATCTATTACAAACTGAGCGTCATCTTTGATAACACGCTGTAAAGAAAAATTAATTTGTTCTAATAAGTGAATGGCTGGATAATAATGTAGCACCTGTTGTTTATTATTAGAAATTTCACCATATGCATTTGTATAAGTCATTCTGACATTCGCGACATTTAAATAAAGTTTAAACATATCTTGATAACGATCTCGTATTGCATAATGATTCTGTGAAAAAAGATAATGGAAAGTTGCTGCCTCTACGTGAATTAAATCTGCAATGAACTTCGGAAGCTTCTCACTTGCAGTTGTTCTACCAAGAGTTAGCACACCAAGAACTGCAATGATGACCCCTATAACAACATCTATTATCCTTAAATATGCAAAAGAATATGAAATATGCCCAGCTGCGATACCTGACATAAGCAACACTTGTGTTGTAATTGAAATCATTGCGAGTGCATAGTTTGATCCAACAAAAACTTCATTGATACCTCCAGCTATAGCAATAATAATCGCTACAATAAGTAAATCAGGATTTATACTGATAATTATAGCTGCCACTATGATCCCTAAGAGTGTGCCGATAAATCTGGCACCAGCGCGTTGCAGACTTGTGACAGTTGTATTACCGATTAGTATTGAATGTACAGTCAAAGCCACCCAGTACGGGCGATCGATATGAAATAATAATGCTATGAATATGGCTAAACCCATTATCACAGCATATTTTATTGTCATCATGAATACACTTGATTCTGGTGTGATATTTGATAATAATCTACGCATGAAATATGGGCGACTATTCTCACTTTTATAGTTAATCTGTTCGACCGGTGCAAAAAGAATTTCTTCTACTTTATACAAATTGTTTTCCAAATTTCTAAATTCTTCTGAAAGTTTAACTGCTTTATTCCAACTTGGTTTGGTCGTCTTATCGTCTGTTACCATATCAACGATATAATTCATCATTTCTATTAAAATACCTGGGATAGGACGAATATTCTTTAAATGTAAATCTAATATTTCTGAATAAATCCCCTCAGCCAAGTGATGTAATAATAAAGTACGTTCATATTCTCCACCATCTTTACTGAAAGCAGGACGCGCTGCATAAAGCGCATCGTTTGAAGCCATTAAGGAGCGCACTGCTGTCTTATGTGCTTCATTAAAAGCAACGTTATCATAGAATGCTTTTAATAACTTTTGCAGCATAAGATAATCACTAATTACAATTTCACGTTCATAATTTCTATCAAATAACTTACTATGTATTGAAATAACTACAATTGTAATTAGACCACCTATTACAACCAGCACCGCTCGATTTAAAAATAATTCTGGTGCATGTGGCATAATTGACGATAGTCCATATGCCACTAAAAAGAAAGTAGAACTAGGACCTTTAATTTCGAGCGCATTACATACGTAATACGGTATTACTGTAAATCCAAATAATAAAAAACCGAATAAAACCATATTACCAGCCGTAATCGTACCGAGAGCCATTGCAAAAGCTAATGTTAAAGTGGCAATCGTTACTGTTTTTAATTTAGATTGTAAAGTTCCGCCAAATACATAGATATTAGATAATGTTCCAAGTGATATCAACAATCCTAATGGTAAATTATCAATGAAATAACCATATATCATAGGTATTAACATCAATATAAATTGAATGACGCCTTTCGAAACATTAATCTTATCGATATCAACATATATTAATGATTTGTAATAATGATACACTTATGCTCACCTGACTTAGTTTTATTTTTATACGATAACATTTTAACATGGAATATTTTTTTATAATGTTTATAACAATCATTTGAGTTCATATAAAGGTATAAAGATATAGGTATAATATAAACAGATAATAAGATAAAAAAATAAAAGACAAATAAAAAAATAACCACTATAAAGTGATTATTTCTGTTCTTTATACCACTCACTATTTTTATACTTCAGATGATACTTGGCATTTCTCATCATCAGATAAGCTTTACGCTTTACAGAACGATCTTTTGCATAAAATAATGGATTATAATATTGATGTTTGTGAATAAGTTGTTTAATTTCTTTACGTAATGATTTTTGTTTTACGTATTTTAATATAATATCTTTAGGTACTACCGTAAATAAATGTGTTGTATCTAAATATTTCACTGGATGGGATTGATTTAAAATTAAATCTTCTACATAACATCTCGCAATTGAATACCCTGTTTCTTTGACGTAAGAACTTGAACGGCCGGCACGTAAATTAACCTCGAAAAACTTGTATTTACCATCTCGATGATCATATTTTAAATCAAAGTTAGCAAATCCGGTATAATGCATACCTTCCATCATCTTAATCACTTTATCCATCAAATCTTTATCATATCTTGAAATGAGTGCTGTATAATTACCGATAGCTGTCATTGCAGGTTCTTGTAACAATACTTGTGCTAATGTAATCACTTGCGCTTTTCCATTTGAATCACCGTAATAAACGATATCCCACAAGTCCTGATCGCTTCCTTCAATAAATTCCTGAATAATAATATCCTCACGATAGCCATTATTATGAAGTAATTCAATCGTCTCATTAATTCCATCGTAATCATCAAGGACATAAATTTTCTGTTTCCCTTTAAACTTTAAATTAAAGTAAGCTGTGCCATCATCAACTTTAATAATTGCTGGGAATCTAATAGGTTCATTAAATGTTTCGATGGTAGCTAAATTAAAGTGGTATGTCGTAGGAATATCAATACCGTATGAAGCAACCGTCTCATAGAAATGTTTCTTATAATATAATTGGTTAAATAAATCTTGTGTCGGAAAATTAAAGGTAAAATCTTCTCTCAATTTTGCTTCATGTTTAATTAGCATCTTAACATATTCATCTGTCGTTGCGACAAGCAATAGTTTACGATTTTTCTTACGATATTTCTTTGCAATGCGCTCAAATGTTTCGATGAAAACTTTGTCATCATAAATCATTTTATCGATATAGTAATCGCTAATAAGACTAGAGAATTTTGTGAACGATAAATAGTCAGCTGCCACGATAACTGACTTTTTCTTATAATCTTTATGAAAACTTGCTGCTGCAGCATACGCATGTATGTTTGCACCCAAAATTATTGGGATAAAGTTAAATTTAGCCATGTTCATTATCCTTTATATAGTAGTTTTGTTCCAGACTTTCCAAGTTGCTTAATTCATTATATTTTTGTATGGTAATGAATGCAAGTATACATTCACCAAGTATTGTTAAAATACAAATATTTTCTTTAACATATTATAACATTATATTTTTAAAGCACATGACATTATTATTTGTTATCGTTCTAATAACCCTTTTCCCTGATAAATTTTCTCAGCATACTTTTCTATACGATTCCTTTTCGTCTCACTGCGTTTCGCTTTATTAATTTCAATGACGTACGCACGTTGGCGACCAGGTGTTAATTTATAAAACGCTTCTCTTAAACGTTCGTTCTCTTTAAATGCTTCTTCTAATTCGATAGGAATTTCTAATGGTCCATGTTCTTTTTTAGGAGGTTTTATCCCTGTTTTCTCAACTCGAATTGCTTCTTTAATATAAAAACGTATCATATCTGCTTTTTCTTCAATCTCTTCTACTGACGAAAAGCGTAGTTGACGATCAACTTGAACATGTTCCGTTTGTTGAATTAAAAGATTGTATTTATCTTCAAGCATTACTCCTTTATGAAATAATATAGCAACATATGATTTAAAGCCATGTATCAGTAACACATTTTTATCTTTCATTGTATAACAAGGATGCATCCATTTATAATCTTCTTCAAGATCAAATTCTCTTATAATCGATCTTAACAATTGATAAGCAACGTGCCATTGTGAAGTTTTATTAAAAAGTTTTTCAAGTTTTTGTTCTGTTGATAATTCCGTCATACGTTCTCCTCCAATACTTCTTTATTATAAACAATATCTATTTATATAGGGGAATTAAATTTAATGAATTTTCATTATTTAATTGTTCTTTGTTTTAAAAAAGAAGCAGCATCGCTACTCCTTTTCATTAATATCAAAACCATATTTTTGATACACTTTTTTACTTTGATTATTCTGTAAATACTGATAAAGTTCCTCAGTTTCTTTCTTATGTTTAGTGTCTTTTATTTTAGCAATTGGATATGTTATCGGCTCATGTAAATCATCTTGAATTTTGAGTGTATGCTTTATTTTATTTGTTGATTTGAGGTCTGATGTGTATACGATACCTGCTTCAGTATTATTGGTTTCTACATAGGTCAATACTTGACGTACGTCCTTCGTTAATACTAATTTTGATTTGACTTTTTGATATAGTTTTTTGTTTTCTAAGGTTTGTTTACCATATTCGCCTGCAGGTACTAATTCCGGATTGCCAAGTGCAATTTTTTTTATCTTTTCTTGTTGTAAATCATCAAGAGATGTTAGTTTCTCTTCTGTTATAAGCACGAGATGATTTTTCAGTAAAGACTTTGTATCCTCTTTATCTACAGCTTTATTTTTTACTAAATCATCAACTTTATCCTGTGCAGCTGAAAAGAATATGTCAACCGGAGCACCGGACATTATCTGTTGCGCTAATGCACCAGACGCACCATAATTAAATTTAATATCAACATGCTTGTGTTCGGCTTCATAAGATTTTTCGATATCATTTAATGCATTTTTTAAACTTGCTGCCGCTGAGACAGTAAGTATTACTTTTTCCTGTGACCTTCCTTGTTCTTTCTCTTGATTTACACAGCCACTAAGTAATATACAGACAATAAATATTAAAAATGTTTTCTTCATTATTTGCCTCCTAGAATTATTATGTATATTTTACCATATAAAAAAGACATACTACGTCATAACGTAATATGTCTTTTAACTTAAATCCGTCATTTAATTAATTTCTGATTAAATAATCAAACGCACTTAATGCTGCTGTTGCACCAGAACCCATAGAAATAATGATTTGTTTATATGTCTGATCTGTACAGTCCCCTGCCGCAAAAATACCTGGTACATTTGTAGCACCATTTTTATCAACGATAATTTCACCGCGGTTATTTCTAGCAACTAAGTCTCCAACAAATTCAGTGCTCGGTACTAAACCGATTTGAACAAATACGCCTTCCAGATCAAGCGTATGTTCTTCATTTGTATTGCGATCAACGTACGTCAACGCTTTTAACGTAGCATCTCCAGTTAATTCTTTTGTTGCAGCTGATTTAATAATCTCAGCATTATTTAATGATGCTAAACGATCTTGTAGTACTTTATCTGCACGTAATTCTTCACCAAACTCTAGTAATGTAACATGTTTAACAATACCTGCTAAATCAATTGCTGCTTCAACACCTGAGTTACCGCCGCCTACAACTGCAACGCGCTTACCTTCAAATAATGGACCATCACAGTGCGGACAATATGCCACACCTTTTGTTTGATATTCAGCTTCTCCTGGCACGTTCATGTTACGCCATTTTGCACCTGTTCCGATAATTAATGTTTTAGATGTTAGTTTACCGCCATTCTCTAAAGTAACATGTACTAACTCATCAATTTTTTCTAACTTTTCAACACGAACAGCATTCATTACATCGATATCATAACTGTTAATATGTTCTTTTAAGTTTTGCGAGAATTCTGGTCCAGTCGTTTCTTTTACTGTAATAAAGTTTTCAATACCAGCAGTATCATTAACTTGACCACCGATACGTTCAGCCACAATACCTGTACGTAAACCTTTACGTGCTGCATAAATTGCTGCACTACCACTCGCGGGTCCGCCACCGATTACTAATACATCAAATGTTTCTTTTGCATCAAATTCAGAAGCATCTGCTCCACCACCAAGTTTACCGATAATCTCTTCAACAGTCGCTTTACCGCTACTAAATTCTTCACCATCTAAGAACATTGTAGGAACAGCCATAATATCTTTAGATTCTTCTCTAAATGCTGCACCATCAATCATTGTATGTGTAATATTTGGATTTAATACCGCCATCATATTTAAAGCTTGTACAACATCTGGACATTTCGTACAAGTTAAGCTAATGAATGTCTCAAAGTTAAAAGGTCCTTCTAACTTTTTAATTTGATCAATAACAGATTGATCTGCTTTAGGTGCACGACCACTTACTTGTAATAAAGCTAAGACTAGAGAAGTGAATTCGTGTCCAAGTGGTACACCGGCAAATGTAATACGTGCTTCTTCACCAGGACGTGCTAATGTGAAGCTGGGTGTACGTTTCAAAGGTGCTTCTTTTAAAGTGATACGTGAAGACATCTCTTTGATTTGAGTGAGTAAGTCCATCATATCTTTACTTGTTTTATCATCTCCAGCACTCGCTGTAATTACAACGTCGCCCTCCATTAACTCTAAATATTGAGCTAATTGTTGCTTTAATGTATCGTTTAACATTACATTTCCTCCTTTAAAGGATAAATTTCTATATTTTATTACAATAGATACCACAACGCAAAAATTTGCGTTGTGGCAGTCTTTTAATATTTATTTATTGTTGATTAAATTAGATTTTACCAACTAAGTCTAAACCAGGTGTTAAAGTTTCTCCGCTTTCTTTCCATTTTGCAGGACAAACTTCACCATCATGGCTAGCTACATATTGAGCAGCTTTAACTTTGTCTACTAATACTGAAGCATCACGACCAATTCCATCATTGTTGATTTCCATTGTTTGAACAACACCATCTGGATCGATTAAGAATGTCGCACGTTGTGCAAGGCCTGCTTCTTCATCTAACACATCAAAGTTGTTAGCAATAACGTGAGATGGATCACCAATCATTGTATATTGAATTTTGCTGATAGCTTCTGAATGATCATGCCATGCTTTATGTGTAAAGTGCGTATCACATGATACAGAATATACGTTAACTCCTAAACCTTGTAACGTTTCATATTGATCTTGTAAATCTTCTAATTCAGTTGGACAAACGAAAGTGAAATCTGCTGGGTAGAAGCATACGATATTCCAGCTACCTTTCATTGATTCATTTGATACTTCAACAAACGCATCTGATTTTGGATCATAAGCATTCGCAGTAAATGGTAAGATTTCTTTGTTAATTAATGACATGTGTAATTCCTCCTGAGAATTTAAATAAGTTATTTTAGACAGCCCCTAGATTAGAATAATTCTAATCTCTACAAAACTTATTATTACATGATGCTCGTTTTAAGTCAACCAACTCAAACTTTAAAATTGTGAAAAATATTTGACGTATTATTTAATATTTTTTTGAATAAAAATAGTTACTGTATTTAAATGGCATAAAGATTACTTTTTTCAATATCAATTACAGTAACTTATTCTCATTTACTTGAGCATTAAAGTAACAAACACAGCCAGTATAACTAGCGGAATAACATAGCGCAGCAAGAATGCCCAAAGTTTAAATAGCCCTCGATATTTTTCATCCATTAATTCCTGCTTTGCAATTACAGCATCTAGTTTGTAACCCGCAAATAACGCATAACATAATGCTCCAATCGGTAACATAATATTCGAAACTAAATAATCCATATTATCAAAGAATGTTCCCGCTAAAAACTTCACCTGGCTTAAAGTACCATTCGATAATGCAGAAGGTATACATAAAATAAACAATAGTAATGCGATTACATACACATATTTTTTTCGTTTCTTTTCTTCATTTTTAATTGCATTTGAAACATTAATTTCAATTAAAGAGATAGATGAAGTAATAGTTGCAAAAAAGAATAGCGATAAAAATATAAGATAAAAGATACTGCCGAACGGCAACTGATCGAATACATACGGTAAAACGATAAACAATAAACCCGGACCTTGCGTATTATCAATACCTAGTGAGGCAGTCGCTGGAAATATTGCAAGTCCTGCTAGTATCGTAACCAGTATATTTAAACCTACAACAGAAAAGGCAGATTGGACAATGTCCGTCTTCTTATCTAAATACGATGCATATGTTAACATGCCACCAAACCCTACTGAAAGCGAAAAGAATGATTGACCTAAAGCAAAAAGTACGCCTTCTGCATTCAGTGAATTAAAATCAGGTTTCAGAAAATATACAACACCATCCATTGCATTTGGAAGCGTTAAAGAACGAATGATAATCACAATAAATGCAATAAACAACATAGGCATCATGATTTTTGAAGCTTTTTCAATCCCATCTTGAATACCACGGGAAACAATTATCGCAGTAAGAAAAATAAATAATGCAGCGCCAAGTATTGCATATATCGGGTTACTAATCAATTGACCAAATAATCCCTCGTAATTCTTCGTGTGTTGATTTGTAACTATTACATAAACAGTCCTCATCATATAGAGTAAAATCCATCCACCAATTACACTATAAAAACTAAGTAAGAAGAAAACACCAACATTACCGATATGACCGATTAGGTTAAAATATTTATTACCAGTAATTTTTCCGAATACCTCTGTGCTATACGTCTTTCCATGTTTACCTATTACAAATTCTGCTAGTAATAACGGCATACCTATAAATAATGTGAATATCATGAACAATACTAAAAATGCTGCACCACCATTATCAGCCATGACATACGGGAATTTCCACATCGCACCAAGTCCTATCGCCGAACCTGCACTTGCTAATATAAATCCAATTTTCGATCCCCAAACAGTTCTTTTTTCCATGTGTAATCCCTCACTTCATATAATTTTTTAAACAAAAAAGAGGCCAATGCACATGCATTGACCTCAAAAAAGAGACCTTATGCATACGCAACCGGCCTCAAGTAACGCGAATGAAGCCGCCATAGACACTTATATCTATGACGGGCATAAATATAAGTTATGACAGCTGCCACCACATATTTAATTTTGCACTGTTCTGTACAAAAGTCTTCATTCTAAATTACCTCACTTGTTTAAGATTACTGATAATTCTATCAGTATATTGTTTATGCGTCAAACAAATCTATTTAACGTACATCTGTTATATGCGTTATCGGAAAATACATTGCCAATAAATAAGCACTTACAACCATTATCAAAAAGACAGCTATCAATAAAATATCCCGATAGCTAAATGGCACATGGTAATAGTAAGTTCTAGTACCATTATGGAATCCTTTTTTCTCCATTGCAACAGACAGACGATGTGCACGTCTAATATTTTGACTTAATAGCGGGATAATCAAATGCTTTATGCGATTCAATCCTCTGTATTGGCTCGAATCTATAACGTGATAACGCATTTTCAATGCATTGCGTAATTGGAAGAATGACTCAAACATCATCGGCACCATACGGATTGCTGCCATAAAGGCATAGGCATATTTAGGTTTCACCTTTAAATGTTGCATCAAACTATAGAATACTTTTACAATTTCACTTGTAAACGCAATACTTAAACCAAAGAAACTGACTGTAATTGTTCTAAGTGATAAATGTATTCCTCTATATAAACTTTCTTCTGTAATATGCACGATGCCCCATTGAAATAGCGTAGTACTGCCGTCACCATAGAAAATCATAAATAATGACGAAGTGAAACTAAATAATATCATTACACTTACAAAAGCCGTAATAAGTTTCAAACGCACACCACTCAATCCAATCATAAAGATAAACATAATAATCGCTAGATATAGCATCCAGTCAAAATGATGAATGAATATGACAAGTGCAAATAGTAAGACTCCTAATATCAACTTAGTAATCACATTTACATGATCCATAAATGTATGATAAATCTTAAACTGTTCGTACATTATCACCCCTCCTCATTTCAGAAAGTATGCCATCCTGAATGCGTAACACGGTAGAAGGGTATCGCTTTATGATTTCGTCATCATGCGTCACCATAATAATCGTCTGACCGGATTGCACACGTGCTTTAAATAACTCAATTAGTTCGAACGTATTATGACTATCGAGACCAAATGTCGGTTCATCTAGTAACACAATATCAGCTTTTGTACTTAATGCCGTCGCAACACTCAATCTTCTCTTTTGTCCCATAGAAAGTTCAAAAGGATGACGATCTTTTAGATGGTACAGATTTAATTGCTTTAATAAATTTGATGTACGTTCCCCAGCTCGGCTTTTATCTAAAAATTGAAAGTTAAAGAAGATTTCATCGTATACACTACCTTGAATAAATTGCAGTTCAGGATTTTGATAGACGAGGTACATATTACGTGCTGCATCTTTTACTTTCTTCAAAGTTTTATCATCGTATTGCATCAAACCTTTATACGGGATAAGCTGCATCAAAGATTCTAATAACGTTGTTTTTCCTGTTCCGTTCTTTCCAGTAATCGCAATCCATTCATGACTGCTAACGACAAGTTTATCAATATGATACAACGTCTTTTCTTTACGTTTTACTGCCACATCTTTTAACACGAGTTCAAATTCATTTGACATATGCTCATAATGCAATGGTTTTGGTGCACACTTATATGCATTAGGATGCCATACACCATACTGGTTCAATAAATCTTCATGTTGCTCAAGAATAATTTGTGGTGTGCCTTGTGTAACCAACTTACCATCAGCATCCATCAGAATAATACGATCAACATATCGCCAGATATGCTCAACTTTATGTTCTACGATAAGTACTGTCTTATCCTGCCATAAATCGATCATCAATTCCCATAAATGCTTTGTTGCATCGCTATCGAGCATCGCTGTAGGTTCATCTAAAAACCACGTATCAGCATTCTGCAGCAATGACCCTGCGATTGCGAGTTTCTGTTTCATACCACCACTAAGTTGATTGATTGGTTGCGAAGGTTCAACATCCAGTCCTACTTTAATCAAAACATCATTAATTAATTGATTCATTTGCGATTTATCAACATTTTGATTTTCCAGAATAAAAGCTAGTTCTTCATATACTTTCGGCATACAAAATTGACTGTCTGGATCCTGAAATATAACACTAGCATTCATGTCGCGTTCTAACACATCATATTTCATCGGTAAATCGATCAACTCAGGGACGATGCCACTTAGTACGTTCAACAATGTGCTCTTTCCAGAACCTGAAGGTCCGAGCAATAATACTTTTTCTTTCTCTGCTATCGTAATATCGATACCGTCAAATATCTTTTCTGTTTCACCGGGATATTTCAATCTTAAATTTCTAAAAGATAACATCATCTATAAACTATCGTAATCTGATTGAGTTGATGTTCTGAATAGCTTCGTTACACCAGTCTGATCCAATGTTTTAACAATTAAATATGACAACACCCCGGTTACTAATGCGCCACTAATCAAACGCATTATAATATAAAGCAGCACGTTCCATCCTGCTACTTCAGACATATATCCATAGAAATACTCAACTGGCAGACTTATAATTGCAGCTGCAACACCCGCTAATATACACACCATCATGCTACGTGATTGATATTTGAATAACATAAATACAAATTCACATGCCAAACCTTGTAAAAATGCAAAAACAAACGTCGGAATATCAAATTTCCCCATTACAATTGTCTCTCCTGCACCTGCTGCAAACTCAGCCAGTAATGCAATTCCTGCTTTTGGAACAATTAAATACGCCACAACTGCAGCCATAAACCAAACACCATATATTAACTGTTCAAAATGTAGCCCCAGTGGTTTCATTGCCTCATAAGGTAACCAGACAAAATTGTACGCTACTGCAAATAATACTGCTACTAATACTGTCACTAAAATTTCTGACAAATTCAAACCCTGACTATTTCTGTTCATTTTCATTCCTCCATAAAAAATACGCATCCTTCTATAGAGAAGACTGCGTACGGAAAAATAGCCACACTTATACTGTGACTATACACTTCCCTACGCTAGTATCATCTAGATCAGGTTCAAAGGGTCTAAGGCTACAGCCTTATCTCAGTTTTTTATAAAACACCCCTAGTGCGCTTATTTGATTTGTTATGTTTACAGTACTCGCGAAACTAAATTTTGTCAACTCGAAATTTTATTTCAACGTCTAATCATGAATAAATTGCAAAGTGCTATTTTATTCATTTCAGTTCATAATATGTATAAATATTCAAAAAGAATGTGAGTGATTTCTGTGCCAAAGATAACTATTTTACCAATATCAGAACAAGATTTACAACCACTAATCTCCATCAGTAAAAAAACATTTGATGAAACTTTTAGACCAGATAATAAAGATGAAATCATCGATCATTACCTGTCAACATCTTTCACCGAAGAAAAAATGAAAGCGCAATTGGACAATCCGAATTCAGAATTCTTTTTTGCTTACTCTGATAAATACGTTGCAGGTTATTTAAAAATAAATATAAGCGATGCACAGACCGAATCGATGGCTGAAGATACACTTGAAATAGAGCGCATCTATGTCGATAACCGTTACCAGAAACAAGGCATCGGTAAACAGCTATATGACAAAGCAATTGAACGTGCAAAGAATCATAATATAAAAAGAATTTGGTTAGGTGTATGGGAACATAATCATAATGCTCTTGCATTCTATGACAAGATGGGATTTAAACATACAGATTCTCACGTTTTCCGAATGGGGGATGAAGCTCAAACAGACTTTATCATGACGCTGGATTTATGATATTGTTCACTATTTCACAATTTTACTCTATACACCTTTCTGAGTAACGGATATAATAATATTGTATTTAATGCATTCATATATTTTGTATAACAGGAGGGGTCACAATGCCCATAGAAATTCCAGCTAAAACTATCGAAGATACTTATGCTTCGAAAGGCAACATTGAAAACGTATTAAACCAAGTAGCAATGAAAGAAGTGATGGCAGATAAGACACCTGGGCGCTATATGTTAAAAGCGATTATGTCAGGTTTTTTACTAGCTATTATGGCAGTGCTTCAACTTGCAGCTAAGACACAATTTGCTTCAACTGAAAATGCAGGGCTTATCAATTTAGTAGGGGCAATTGCATTCAGTATCGCACTCGTAATGATCGTTCTTACTAATTCTGAATTATTAACAAGTAACTTTATGTTCTTTACAGTGGGTTATTATTTCAAAACAATCACAATGGGTAAAATCATAAAAATATTCACGTTATGTTTCCTGGGAAATATTATTGGTGGATTTATCTTATTTGGAATGATGACAGGCACTAAAGTTATGACACCTGAAATGGTAGCAGCATTAACGAAAACAGTAGATGCAAAAACAATAGCATCAAGTTGGCATGCAATTCTAATTAAAGGGATATTCGCTAACTTCTTTATAAATATCGGTATTTATATTTCATTACAATGTAAGGAAGTATTAGCTAAAGTATTCTTTATCGGTGTCGGTGTTGTAATCTTTGTATTTATGGCTTATGAACACGTTGTTTACAATGCAGGATTATTTGCCGGTATGATATTCTACAACATCGATGCATTATCATGGATAGATGTACTCAAAAATATCTTCTACGCATATATCGGTAACTATATCGGTGGTGGTTTATTTATCGGATTAGTTTATGCATACTTAAACGGTAGAAGAGACGATGTCATCAGAAACTAAATAACTTTTTATTTGCGTGAAGTGTAAACTTCACGCATTTTTTATATTTTTTTGATCATGCAATAAGCTGGATATCTTTCGCCTTCTATTTGATTACCTTGTTCAAATCCAAGTTTTAAATACATGTCGTGTGCAACCGAATTAGGGACATCCACAAGTAACGTTATATATTTTATATGCGGAAAATGACTCATAATGAATTCCGGTAAAGCAATTAATGCTTGTTTTGCATAACCTTTTCTTAAATGTCTATGATCCGTCGAGAAAGATCTTATATATATACTGTTATCCACTTTAAATTGACTTTCAAACTCACTATGTTCATGTAACACAAAAAATACAACTGCTTTACCTTCATCATTTAACCCAAAAATCGGTGTACGATTACTATCTTTCTTCGCAACACTGACATTTACTTCTGGGCTTTTAACAAACCTTAATTGTTCATCAGTCAATTCAAATTGCTCTAATAAATCTTTATTGTGGTGAGTATATTGAATGAGTTTCATGAAAACGTCCCCTCTATAATCATGCTATTTCTTAAAGATTATTATTAAACGATAACAAACACAAGTAATTGCTGTTTATCGATATATTTTCCAGGGAAAAAAATGAAAAAAGATATGGAGGGTTTCTATGGACATTAACCAATATAAAGTAACACCCAATACTAAATTTGATTTCAATAATTATAAATCATCAGAAAACGAAAAACAAAATAACGATAAAATAAAAGTCGATATCATGCCTGATTTAACAGAAAAACTTGAAAAGCTCCATCTAAAATTACATGCTGCTGAAAAAAATGGTATTATCGTTGTGCTGCAGGCGCTAGATGCTGCCGGAAAAGATGAAGTGATTAGTTATATCTTCTCTAACCTGAGCGCACAAGGTTTAAAGACAACTTCATTTGGTAAACCAAATGAAACTGAACTTAAACATGACTATTTATGGCGTTATCATGAAGGTTTGCCTGAGCGTGGACAAATTGGAATCTTTAATCGTTCATACTATGAAGATGTGCTTGCCCCAAGAATTCATGATTCTGTTGAAGAACACGAAACACCTAATAATGAAGTGGATGACACTATCTGGAAAACACGATTCCGTCAAATCAATGATTATGAACGTTATTTAACTGAAAATGGATTTGAAGTCATCAAATTTTTCTTTAACATGTCTAAAAATGAGCAACGTGATCGCTTACTTGAGCGAATGACTAATAAAGATAAGAACTGGGAGTTTTCATTCAATGACGTAAAAGAGCGTGAGTATTGGGATGACTACCAAAAAATATTCTCTGAAATGTTAGAAGCAACATCTACTGAACATAGCCCGTGGTTCATTTTACCTGCAGATGATGAATGGCATACAAGACGTATTGTTACAGAAGTTATGATAGATACGATAGAGCGATTAAAGCCTAAGTTTCCTGAAATTTCACCGGATAACCAAGAAAAGCTAGAAGAATATATCTATAAATTAAAGAATGATTAATATTGAGAGCGACAAGTTAAATCAAAAAAAGTTCATAAAATGTTAAACAAAGTATTATTCTTTGTATAAATACATTCCTTTCGTTAGAATTACTAAATTATTTGCGTTACGATGAGAGTAATACTATACGTAAAGGAATGTTCGTTATGAAAAATGAAAAATGGCATCAACGCTCTATCGATGACACACTTCATGCGTTTAACACCTCAATAAATAGCGGTTTGTCCCATGAACAAGTGGAAGCAAACCAGTCAACTTATGGTCTAAATGCACTTCCAGCAAAGCGAGAGAAGCCTAAAATCATTAAGTTTTTCGGCCACTTTAACGATATTTTAATATATGTATTACTAATTGCTGCAGCGATTACAGGATTTTTAGGACACTTTCTTGATATGTCGGTTATCATTCTTGTTGCAGTTATTAATGCAATCATTGGTTATGTACAGGAATCGCGTGCTGAAAAAGCATTAGAAAGTATTCGTAAAATGATGACGAGTGAGGCCGTAGTAATTCGTGATGATCGCAGTCAAACTATTCCAGGCGAACAATTGACAATCGGAGATATCGTTATTTTATCATCCGGTGAGAAGATACCTGCAGACTTACGATTAATAGAAGCGAATAATTTAAAGATTGAAGAGTCTGCTTTAACTGGTGAATCTGTCCCAGTCCAAAAAAATACACGTCAAATCTCAGAAGATGCTGTACTCGGTGATAGAAAAAATATGGCTTATTCAAGCTCATCTATTACTTCAGGTTCTGGAATCGGTGTAGTTGTTGCAATCGGCAAAGACACTGAACTTGGTAAGATTAATCAGGCAATGACTGACACAGAACAGATGACAACCCCATTGATGCAACAAACCGGTCAGTTCGGTAAATCAGTGAGTATTGGTATTGTTGTAATTTCTATCGCAATTTATTTATTTGGTTTGTTTTATCACAATTATCCAGCAGGCGAACTACTCTTATCTGTTATCGCGCTTGCAGTTGGTGCCATACCTGAAGGATTACCTGCTGTTATTTCAATTATTTTAGCACTTGGTGTTCAGTCGATGGCAAAGAATAATGCCATCGTAAAGAACTTACCTTCAGTGGAAACTTTAGGTTCAGTTTCCGTGATTTGCACCGATAAAACTGGTACGCTTACAAAAAACGAAATGACTGTAACTTCAATTGATTTAATGCATAATCGTTATGAAGTTACGGGCACAGGTTATGAACCAATCGGAGAAATTATACCCAAGCATACTGAAACACCAGAAGCAGAACAAGAATTATACCAGTTCCTAACATGCGTTAAAACAGTCAATGAAGCACGTCTCTCACAAGATGAAAATGGTCATTTTCAAATTACCGGTGAGCCCACTGAAGGCTGCTTAATGACACTCGTACATAAAACTAATTTAGAAATTCCAAACTTACAGGCAATCGATAAAATCCCATTTGATTCACTTTATAAATATATGGCATATCTCGTCGAAGATCAGGGCAAGAAACGTATTTATATCAAAGGAGCACCTGACAGAATATTTGATCGTGTATTTACCAATTCTGATGATAGGCAGGTCTGGGAAAATAAACTAAGTGTAATCGCTAAAGAAGGTAAACGATTAATTGCAGCAGGATATAAAGATGTGCCTAGTGACACAACCACACTCTCACATGACGATTTACAAAGTGGCATCACCTTGCTTGGGTTAGTAGGGATTATAGATCCTCCACGTGAATCTTCAATAAAAGCAGTAAAAGAATGTCAAAAAGCCGGAATTGCAGTAAAAATGATTACAGGTGACCATAAAGAAACTGCAATGGCAATTGGGAAACAACTCGGAATCGGTGATGGTACTAAGGCCATTGAAGGTCGCGAACTCGATAATATGAATGAAGAAACATTATACGAAGCCGCGATTGAATACGATGTGTTTGCTAGAACAAGTCCGGAGAATAAATTACAACTCGTAAAAGCATTGCAAAAACATGACGAAATAACATCAATGACCGGTGATGGTGTTAACGATGCACCAGCATTAAAACGTGCTGATATCGGTGTTGCAATGGGCATTAAAGGAACTGAAGTATCTAAAGATGCCGCGCGTATGATACTGGTTGACGATAACTTTGAAACAATTGTAGATGCGGTACGTGAAGGACGTCGTGTCTATGATAACCTGAAGAAAACAATACTATTCATTTTACCGACAAACGGTTCTCAAGGACTACTCATTTTAGCAGCGATTCTATTCGGCATATCCATACCACTTACTCCTATCCAGGTACTTTGGGTGAACATGGTAACAGCGATTACCATATCTTTTGCACTTGCATTTGAACCTCTCGAACCAGGTGCAATGAATAGAAAGCCAAGACATAAATCTACACCGTTACTAAGTCATTATTTCTTATTTAGAATACTACTCGTATCAGTCATTGTAGCTGGTGGAATACTTCTTGCAAATATGTATTTAAGTCATCTTGATTTACATAAAACTGTACTGAATACAATCACATTGCAATCACTAGTATTTTCTTTAATCTTCCATCTATTTAATTGCCGACACTTAAATCAATTTGCAATTAATCAAGATTTCTTTAAGAATAAAGTCGCATTTATCGTCTCTGGTTTACTCATCACACTACAATTACTCATTACGTATGTGCCATTTTTTAATACGATATTAAAAACTGCCCCACTAACATTTTCACAATGGATGATTCCAATAGGTATCGGAACTGCCGTTTTTATCCTGATTGAAATCGAGAAATGGATCACAAGAAACATATTTAAATATGAGGCATAATTAGAATAAGCGATGTACAAGTTTAATGTGCATCGCTTATTTATCAATGTAATTCTATCGTTATTTTTGTACCTTTATCTTTTTCACTGTTAATATCGATAGTAAAGTCATGTACATCTAATATCACTTTAACGATTGCCATGCCTAGACCATTTGAAGTGACATTATCTTCGTTCACATTTGACTTATAGAAACGCTCAAAAATCATTTTTCTCGTCACATCAGTCATCCCATAACCATGATCTTCAATAATGAATTGTTTATTATTCTGTTCTTCTTTCAGTTCAATATGAATTTCACTGTCATTCGGACTATATTTAATCGCATTCGATAATAAATTAGTAATCATTTGATAGCATAAATCTCTATTTCCCAGGACATATACATCTTCTAACGTGGTACTCAAAAATATATCTTTCTGATTAATAGTGTACATATTATCTCGGATAACTTCTTGAATAAGCATTTTAAAATTAAAGTTTTGTTTCGTTAATGATATTTTATTCTGCTCAATTGAGGCTAAAAGTAATAACTGCTTCGTCAGACCACTTAAACGTAATGATTGATGTTCAATCTGATTAAGTAAACTCAAATCTTGTGTTTCTTTCAATTTTTTTATTTGTCCGATTAAATTTGTAATTGGAGATTGTATTTCATGACTTACATTTGCCACAAAGCGCTGATTGATTTCCTCATGTTGCTTTATCTTCTTACTCATCTCATTCATTTCTTCAGCAAGGACACCTAATTCATCTTTACGATTAACCGATGTTTGATAACCACTCTGCTCACCAATACGTTGTGCAGCTTTTTTTAGTTCGATTACTGGATGCACAATAAACTTAGAAGAAATAAAGACG
This sequence comes from Macrococcus sp. PK, assembly GCF_022501545.1. Classification (NCBI taxonomy): domain Bacteria; kingdom Bacillati; phylum Bacillota; class Bacilli; order Caryophanales; family Staphylococcaceae; genus Macrococcus; species Macrococcus sp. PK. Next base: position 42,811 of record NZ_JAEPRF010000018.1, on the reverse strand, counting down.
AGCAATATTGATATGACAATCGTTAAAAGCAGTAATGCCGCTAAAAATGTTCGGAATTCATGCATACTTTCACCAACATCCGGTCTTATAAATACTGTATATTGCTGATGATTGATCTGCATTTTCGTGCCTACTGTATTTCTTGATTCATTATCAAAAAATCCAGTGATAAATAGATTGAATGGGCGATTTTTAATACCGTGATAAACGCCATCTCGTTCCATTTTAATCGTATCTAATTTGAGGTTATCTAATCTAAATTTTGTTCCATAATTTTCTTTTAAATCATGGTTATTGATTGCCAGTACTTGAAAATTCAAATCCCCAAGTTGCGCAAAAAACGCTTGTGGTTTTATTTCAGGGTGTTTTTCAATATATTTTTTTTGAGATAATAATACTTGCGTCACCCTTGCATCATTTTGTTCTTTCAATATGACGTGATAATACATATTAGAAATTACAAAAGCAATTACTGCACTAATGAGCATGACATGAAGCGTTGTAACAATAAACCTTGTAGATAAATGTTTAAACATGATGCACCTTATACCCTACACCACGTACTGTTACGATTTCCATTTGCGTATCATAATTTTCTAATCGCTTCCGTATACGTTTAATATGAACATCCACGGTACGTTCATCTCCCTCAAAATCAAGCCCCCAAATTGCTTCAATTAATTGCTCACGCGTAGCGATATTAGGTTGATGTTTAACTAAATAATACAGTAGTTCAAATTCTTTACGTGGCAAATAAAGTGTGTCCTGATGTATATGGAGTTCATATGAATCCTGGTCTAGTTCCACATTTCCTATTTTAAATGATGTGATATCTAAGTTATAACGTTTCAAGATTGCATTCGCTCTAAAAAGTAATTCGTCAAATTCAAAAGGCTTTGTAACATAGTCATCACTACCCGCTTCAAATGCGATGCGTTTATCACCCAACGCATCACGTGCTGTAAGCATAATAACCGGCAGTTGATGACTCTCTTTTATCGTTTCACATAATTCAAATCCGTTCATTCCGGGCATCATAATATCAACTACACACAAATCTATCTTCTCATTTTCCAGAACTTTAAGGGCAGCCTCTCCACTACCTGCGCTATATACTTCATAATGATGTTTTATAAATCCTTCCACTACTTGATTTCTTATACTTTGTTCATCATCTACAATTAAAATTTTATTTTTCATCCAATATACTCCTTTGTTCATATTCTGTTCATATTGATTGTTTATGATAACACTATCAACAAAACGAGAAAGGTGATCATTATGAATTTAGCACTTAAAGAAGTTAAGTATTACAAAATGAAATATGTATTGATTGCAGCAATCATATTTCTATTAGCATTTCTGGTATTATTTGTTTCAAGTTTAGCACAAGGTTTAGGAAAAGATAATATTTCATTTATAGAACATATGGATGGTAAGTATTTTGTCGTTTCAGAAGATGCAGATAACAATTTGCTCAACGCACCACTTGATAAAGAAGATGTAAAAGTTTTAAAAGATTTTAATATTCCTTTAGTTCAGATGCAACCGATTAAAATTCAAAACAACGATAAGTTTTTACTGACTACCATTTCTAAATTACATGCATTGCCAAAAGATGGCGATGTCGCTCTAGATGTTCATCTTAACAAGTCGTATGACTTAAAAGATAAACTAAATATTGTAGATAGCAATGAAAGTTTACGTATTTCAGACTTTGAAAAATTTCAAATGTATTCGCACATGCCTGTAGGTCTTGTTAATCAAGCAACTTATAACAAAGTTGTACCACATGAAGCTATCAACACAGCAATCATTAATCAACATGTATTAGACAATGTTTCAATTAAAGAGTTAAAACAAGACTTAAAACATTCTAAAATCATAACACCTGAAGATGCGATGAAAGCTATCCCAAGTTATGAAGCTGAGCAAATGCCTTTAAACTTAATGGTATTTTTCTTATTTTTAATCTCGGCTATCGTCATCACGGTATTCTTCTATATCATTACGATTCAGAAGACAACTGAATACGGCATTTTAAAAGCGATTGGAACAAGTCATAAAAAACTTATATTTAAACTGATTCAGGAAGTATTTATTATAGTAATTTTTAGTGTGTCATTAGCTATCTTTATTATTACCGCTATCAATAACTTTATGCCGCCAGGCATGCCATTTTATCTAAATAATAATCTTATTATGATTCTAGCTGGACTGTTCTTATTTGTATCGTTTATTGGTGTAATGTTATCTATCATCAAGGTGCTTAAGATTGATCCAATAGAAGCAATAGGAGGAGAATAATATGATTCACGTGAAACATCTTACAAAATCATTTAAACAAGGTGATACTGAAGTAACAGTATTAAAAGATATCAATTTTGAAGTCGCACCAGGTGAAATCGTATGTCTATATGGTCCATCTGGTTCCGGGAAAAGTACACTACTCACGATTATTGGTGCATTACTTAAACCAACGCGTGGTGATGTACTGATTGAGAATAAATCAATAACTACATTGAAACAGCATGAACTTACACAACTTCGTTTAAGTGAAATAGGCTTTATCTTTCAAGCCTCACATCTTGTTCCATTCTTAAAAGTGAAAGAACAATTGATGCACGTAGCGCTTGAAAATAAAATGGATAAAAAAACAGCAAGTAAACGTGCTGATGAATTACTCAACACTTTCGGTCTTGGACATCGTACAAAACAATATCCTAAAAATTTATCGGGTGGAGAAAAACAACGTGTTGCCATTGCACGAGCCTTCATGAATGAACCTTCATTAATACTTGCTGACGAACCTACAGCAAGTCTTGACTTTGAACGTGCAACACAAGTCATTGAAGCGATTCGTGAACGTGTAAAAGCACAACAAAGTGCATGTATCATCATCACTCACGATGATCGTATTTTTAAATATGCCGATCATCTTTATCGTTTAGAAGGCGGAAAGATGGTAAAAGAAAGATAAATATAAACATAATAAACCAAAGACATATTAACGTCTTTGGTTTATTATTATGGGAGAATTTCTTATTTTTCTTTAATGTGTAACTTCTGAAGTTGCGATACCCGTCACTGACTTGACCTGAACTTCCTTAAATTTCTCTTCTGTATCTGCCTTACCTAAAAATGTACCTAGGAATGCTGCAATAAAACCTGCTGGAACAGAAATAATCGCAGGATTAGCAAGCGGGAAAATAGGATCCATATTTATAAAACCTGTTCCTGCCGGGTTCATAACATTCGGACTTAAAATCACTAATATAATAGATGTCAAAAGTCCTACAACGATTCCTGCTATAGCACCTTGCGTATTAAATCTCTTCCAGAATATCGTATAAACAATTACCGGTAAGTTTGCACTCGCTGCTACACAGAATGCCAATGATACTAAGAAAGCAACGTTCATATTTTGTGCAAATAACGCTAATACAATTGAAAGAATAGAAACTGCTAATGAGGCAATCTTTGCTGCACTCATTTGTTCTTTCTCACTAATGTTACCCTTCTTAATAATCTCACCATAAATATCATGTGCAAATGCAGAAGCTCCTGATAACACAAGACCTGCAACAACTGCTAAAATCGTTGCAAATGCTACAGCACAGACAAATGACATGAGCAAATCTCCACCAAGTTTATCTGCAAGTAACGGTGCAGCCATATTTCCAGCAGGATTCGCTTTTATAATTTCCTCACGAGATAAAAGACTAGCAGCACCAAAACCTAAAAATATCGTTAAAATATAAAAAATACCGATAATCCAAGTTGCCCACATTACAGAGCTTCTTGCTGTTTTAGCATCACTCACCGTAAAGAAACGCATTAATATATGTGGTAACCCTGCCGTTCCAAATAACAGGGCAATAATCAGCGAAATATTATCAAGAGGTGATTTACCTTGGGAACCTGGATTAATATATTCTCCTTTAAAGTCAGCTGATTTAATATTTTTCATCTGACCAAACATTTCAGCAATGCTGAAATTAAAGTATTTTAATACTAGAAAAGAAATGATGAGCGTTCCAACCATTAGAAGAATCGCTTTAACCATTTGAACCCAGCTTGTTGCTGTCATCCCCCCAAACAATACATAAACCGTCATCATAATGCCAACAATAATAACCGCCCAAGTATATGGAATATTAAATAACAGTTGAATTAATGCACCTGCTCCAACAAGCTGTGCTAACATATAGAATATTACTATCGTGATTGATGAAACTGCAGCCATCGCACGCACTTTTTTTAATTCAAAACGTGCTGCGATCATATCTGCTAAAGTATATTTCCCTAAATTTCTTAATGGTTCAGCAACGATGTATAATACAATTAAATATGCCGTTAAATAGCCAATACTATAGAAGAAGCCATCGAATCCCCAAAGTGCGATAGCTCCCGCAATACCTAGAAATGATGCTGCCGATAAATAATCTCCTGCAATCGCTAAACCATTTTGCCAGCCTGTTAAACCTCCACCCGCTGTATAAAAATCTTCAGCAGAATTCGTTCTTTTTGAAGCAAAATATGTAATAAGTAGCGTTAAACTTACAAAAAATAAAAACATAATAATGACCGTCATATTCATGAGCGAGACCCCCTTTTATACTCATTAATGATTCGCTCACTTGCGGCATCGAACTGCTTCGCTTTACGCATATAAATTGTGACTAATGTCCAGACCATCACAAATAATAAGAATGCATAAATCCAGGCCCATGAAATATTCCAGAAAGCAATATTATTCAAAATTGTCGTATAACCAGTCAGAATCGGAAAGAGCAATGTCGCAACGATAAAGAACAACGTAATCGGAAAAATAAACTTTTTTCTCGCTGCAACTAAATCATTGAAATCTTTCGATGCTGCAATTTTGTTATAATCCTGTTGATTCATGAAATCATCTCCCCTTTATGTCGTGTAAAAATTCCTCCCAAGTTTCATTTTATTAATTTGTCAGAATATTGTCAATTTTTAAAATAAAATAACCGTTGATATATTAATCAACGGCTTTATAAGAATATTTAATGGATAACAAAGCTAAAACAATAAATATACTCCCTACAATCATTAAAGCATTGTAAGGTAAATGCCAGGCAATGATAAGACCACCTATTGCTGCTCCGAGTGCCATTCCAAATTGTGTAGATGACGTACTAAATGTTTGATTAAAACCTGCATTTGTATCTGAAATTTGAATTAAGCGCATTTGTGTCGGTGCATTCATCGACCATCCAGTTAGGCCTAACAACATGACATTGATACTTAATGTCCATACATTATACTGTGTCACAATAAAAGCAAGTAAAACAAAGATATAAACTGTCATTAACATCGTTAATGTCTTTTTAACACCTAGTTTCTCTATAAATATACTTCCTAAACCACTTCCGACTATACCACTTACACCGTACAGTAAATACAGCAGACTTACCATAGATGCTTGTAAGCCTAACTGATTAAAGTAAGGGGTTAAATACATATACAAAATGCTTTGACCCACAAAAAATAAGAACGATTGCATATGTGTAAATAGTATTCGATGATCTTTCAAAGCGCCCCACTGACTAAAAAATGACGTCGCTTCTTTTCCTGGAATACTCGGAAAAAATAAAATTACTAAAATTAAAATAATTAAAGATAGAGTGGCCGCAAACAAAAAGATCATCTGCCAATTGAATCGTTCTGTAATTAATATACCGAGTGGAATTCCTAACACGAGTGAACCACTTATACTCATCATTATCATACTAATCGCTTTCGTTTGAAAACTTTGAGAAACTACATTGACCGATAATGATAACCCGAGGCCAATTAACATTGAAACACATATCGCAAGAATAACCCTGGATATTAGTAGCATCGTAAAACTTATGCTTAACGCACTCAATACATTCCCAAAAATAAATAATATGATGAAACCAATCAGTAGCTTTTTTCTATTGAACGCTGCTGTTGACGACATCAATATCGGTCCTGCAAGCGCAAAAAATAACGCAAAAATTGTTATCAAATTACCTGCCATCGGAATTGATACATGATAATCTTTCGCAATATAAGGCAATATACCTGAGACCACTAGCTCGGTAAGACCTGCAAGAAATGTAAGCATTGCCAGTATTAATAGATTCTTATTCATATTTATCCTCCAAAAAAATAGCACCTTCCAAATGGAAGGCGCTGCAAGTTGCCAACAAAATTAATTGTCACCTATTTAGTTCATTATATCAATTTATTATATTCTGTAAATACTAACAGCGTACATATTTACGTTTGAAACCAATCCTATTTTTCTCAATCGCTTTCTCAATCGTCTCTAATGGTTTCACTTCGCCAGTTGGTTTGTGCTCTCGATTAAATGGTACGGCACCAACTGACTTTGCAACTGTTGTTGCTTTATCATGTAAATCTACATATGAAATTGCTACACATTGAATAAAGTTACCTATCCCTACTTTCGTTCTATCAGGAGCAGTATGAATTTCTTTCTCAGCGCGATCTAGCATCTTACTTAACTTTTCGGTATCAAATGTATCATCTTTCTTATGTCCAAGTAACCAGCTATAGCAGTTCCAGCCGGCACTCATCTTTAAATCCTCTCCAGAATCAATCCATTTATCCGCAATTTGCTGCGCAATATCTGCTTCTGAGAGCGTTACTGCTACAACATAATCAGATAACATATAAAAGTATGCGCCCTCAATCCATCGCTCATAATCTTCTTCTGTCATAGCATTGGGATCTGCAATTACACCTGCGAAATACATTGCATCATAGTTACCAGTCGCATATAGCTTATCTGCAAGCTCCTGATCTTTCTTGATTATTTTACGCATTGGCTTCATTGCACCCGTTGCTACACCGAATAAAGGTTCTTTTGCGCCATTGCCCATATATATTTTCTTCATACGTTCTTTGCCAAGAGATTCAAGTTCTGCCATTACTTCTTCAAACGTCATTTTTCCATCTCCCTGTTACTCGTAGTATAATGAATATTACATTTATTATACTGATTACTATGGAGGTACTCCAATGATAAAAGTAAAAAATCCAGATCCCATATTTTTAGAAGGAAATGAGCACGCGATACTTCTTCTTCATACATTTACCGGAACAGTTAGAGACGTTAAACAACTGGGCTACCATCTACACGAGCAAGGATACACGGTGCTTATCCCATCCTATCCAGGGCACGGATTGCCTATCCAGGATTTTGTGAAATATGATATCGATAACTGGTGGCAAACAGTTGAAGATAGCTTTTTAAAATTAAAGGAACAATATAATAATATCTCTATAATTGGTGTCTCTTTAGGCGGTCTATTTTCACTTAAGCTCGCAGAAAAATACGATGTTAATCAAATTATCGTGATGAGTGTTCCGATGAAAAAAGATCCTGAAGGTATAAAATACCGTTTGAAACAATTTGCACCGAGAATGCACAAAGTCATTTCTTCTGAGCCTTTTCCTGAATCAAATTATCAGCTTATCGATAATTACACAGGTGCCAGTAAGTTTGTTGATTATATTAAAGATATAATGAACAACTTAAATAAAATCAATAGTTCGACAATCATACTGTATGGTGATCGGGATGATACGAGCTATCATGACAGCGCTCAATTTATTTACAACAGTATTCAGTCCAAAAAATTTATTGATCATTATGCTAATGCCGGCCATTTAATGACAGTAAGTAAGGATAAAGAAAAACTTTATACAGATATATTGCATTTTTTAAGGCAGGATATTTAATATCCTGCTTTTTACATAGATTTATATTCTGTTTCAAGTGCATCGGCCAACATTTGGATTGCTATTAAAATCAACACGACAAATGTACAAGGTACCATAAATGTCCACCATGAAGAATACAACTCTGGCATATGAAACCCTAATAATGTCGTAAGCTCTGGCATAATAAGTGTAAAATCATTGCCTAAACATGCTTCAAAACCATCGCATGTCTTCGTTCCTCCAAAGAAAATACGAAAAAATGAAATATGGCTGAGTACCATTAATGCTTGATATAACATGCGGACAAAGATAATCAATAATCTATTCTTAATATTGGGATAAACATGACGTATTAATTTTTGTGTCTTGCTGGCACCAATTACGGTTGCAGCATCCATGTATTCTGTATTCAATATTTGTTTCACCTGATCTCTAACGACTACCATTGTCGTTGGTACCATCACAAGTGCAATCACGACTAACATATACCCTATTCTAAACGGCATATCATAGCTAAACTTACCTTTTATTGCTGTCAGTACCGGAAATAACAACATATATGTAACGATTGCCTGCGGTATAAAATAATATGCATTCAAAAATCCATCTGTAACAATATCTGCTGTTCCTTTACGAAAAGCGAGATAACTTCCCAGAATAACAGCAATGATAAATGAAATAAGAACAATACCAATGACAAAGATAAACGTGATGCGGTATCCATGCCAGCTCTCCATAAATATTGACGCGCCGAAGCGATCAGTACCGAACCAATTGACAACGCCAGGTGGCACTGGATTTTTTATTTCACTTGTCATCACGTTAAATTTATATACTTTTACTTTGTTCTGAAGCATATCAAAGTAAAAGACACTTGTTATAAAAGGTAAGATGAGGATAATCAATGCCAGCCATATCTTAAATAACTTCCTCATAACTTCACCCCCGTTCTAAATTCAACGAGTTTCTGAATGATAAATAACGCGATATATATCGGAACAAACATTAGTACCAATATCGTCATCAACATTATGGGGGCGTGATAATAATATAAGAATTGTGTAGCGCCAAAATAACCTAATATGACTTCCATAATTAATAGACTGGATAGCGTCATCCAGACGACCTGCTTAAAATTGATGTAAAATGTTATCCATACATTTGACAAGACATGCTTGTGCAGAATTTCAAATTCATTGAGTCCTTTTGCGCATGCGAGTACTACATAATCTTTATCCAGTTCCTCAGTAATCACCTGATCCAAAATTTTATATAACTGGACAAATGGAATTACAGACAGCATGATTGCTGGAAATACAATCGCTTCCTGTTCCCCGTAACTTGCTACTTCCATTATTAATATACCTGTTTGCTGATAAAAAAAGATAATAAAGATAATGACACAAGGAATATAAAAGATATCCGGTAAATAACCTAAAATTTTTACGAATCGCTTCATTATGTAATCAATTAACTTAAATCTTTTAGCTATAACAACACATAATATACTTAAAATAGTACCGAGCATTATACTTAAAAATAAAATAAGCATTGAATTTCGCCATGGTCTAAAGATAAAAGATAAAAACGGATGTTCTATGTAACTACCTGGTGTCTTAAAAGTGACTGTATCGATATGCATTAACTGTTTAATAAATTGGGGGAAAGCCTCAAAAAAATGAGATAAATCAAATTTAAAATTCTGATTAAAAAGTAAAATAAAGGCACTCAATAGAAAAAAATTAAATAATACTAATATTACTTTTACTCCATTCACAAATATTTTATTCAATAGCGTGGCACTCCTCTCTGAATATTAAACACAAAAAAGACAGCAATGGCTGTCTTTAATGCTTAATGTACTTTTTCATCAAAGTGTTCTTTTCTTAAACGTTCCGGATAATCTACTGTCCAGAATGTCGCATTCGGTAGTTCGTTTGGATCTGGTTGATATATCGCATATTTCCCTGACCCTTTCTCTTTCTTCTGTCTCTCAAAATCCTTAAGCGCACGTAATGCAGGTTTGTGCAGAATCCATATTGCGATAATATTACACCACGCCATTAATCCTACACCAAGATCACCCATTGCCCACGCAACGTCTGCTGTTTTTATTGCACCGTAGAATGTTGCACCAACAATAATTAAACGTGTGACGTTAATTAAAAACTTATTTAAAGATACACTACCATTTTTCGTCAAATAAGATACATTGGTTTCTGCGATATATGCATATGCTAATATGGTAGTAAATGCAAAGAAGAACAGTGCAATGGCAACGAAATATGAACCAATACCCGAATATGCCGGGTCAAATTGATAACCACTTCCATGGAATGCTTTATCAATACCCGCTTGAACATACATTGCTGTTCCAGAGTAGTCCTTCTCTCCATCAGCATTTAGTGCATATACACCGCCATCGTTAATTAAGTTCGGCATATCACCCTTCATCGCGCCGTCCGTTGTATTGAATGTACCTGATAATAAAATAATTAATGCTGTTGCAGTACATACAAACAACGTATCAACATATACCGAGAAAGCTTGAACTAAACCTTGTTTAGCAGGGTGTGATACTTCTGCTGCTGCTGCCGGATGAGGCCCTGTACCTTGACCAGCTTCATTAGAATAAAGTCCACGTTTAACACCGATTTCAATCATTGCACCAAGTATCCCACCAAACGCTGATTCCATATTGAATGCTGACTTGAATATTAATGCAAATAAACCAGGGACTTTATCAATATTAAGAACAATAATAACAACCGCTAATAAAATATATAAGATTGCCATAAAAGGGACTACTGCAGTCGCTACAGATGCAATCCAGCGAACGCCTCCAAAAATAATCAATGCTAAAATCACTACAAGCGCTATACCGATAATCCATCCTTCGAATCCAAAAGCATTCTTCATAGAACTTGCAATGGCGTTAGATTGAATACCAGGTAATAATAATGCTGTTGATACTATTGCCAGTATTGCGAATAATATCGCATAACCTTTCGCAAATCTGCCTTTCATTCCTGCTTCAATATAATATGCGGGACCCCCACGATACTCACCGTTAATCTCTCTCTTATAAATTTGAGCTAGTGTAGATTCGATGAATGCTGAACTCGCACCCAAAAACGCAGTCATCCACATCCAGAATACAGCTCCCGGGCCACCGATATAAATTGCTGTTGAAACACCGACTATATTACCCGTCCCTACACGCCCAGCAAGCGATAAAGCAATTGCCTGGAAACTAGAAATTCCTGTAGGTGACTTCTCCCCTTGAAACATCAGTCGGATCATCTCTTTTAAATGCCTGACTTGAAAGAACTTCATCATTAATGAAAATGAAATCCCTGTAATTAACAACCCATACACTAACGGTTTACTCCACACAATATCATTTAGAAAACTCACAATACCTTCCATAACTACACCCCTTTAATGTATTAACGAGAAATACTTACTTCTATATTATATAGTCACATATTACATGTTGCAATAGTATTTATTGATTATTCTGAATATTTAATTAAATATTCATTCTAAAACATTGCGATTTAGGGGTTCAATGATTAATAAATAATCATTTCCAATGAATAAATAAGCGATAATCGATATAATAGTATAAAATACCAATACTGATGGAGGTTGCATATGAACATTTTAATTACAGGCGGTACAGGACTAGTAGGTTCAGCTCTTATAAACACTATTCAGCAAAAATATAAACATGCGCATATTTATATTACAACGAGAAGCGATAAACAAAGCTCGAATGGCATCAGCTATATCAGCTGGAAAAAAGATGATTGGTATAAGGCAGTACCACAATTAGATTTAGTAGTTAATCTGGCTGGGGCATCTTTAAATAACAGATGGACGAAAGAACATAAAGAAGCGATCATCAAAAGTCGTATTGAAAGTACTGAAAAGCTTATTCCGTTATTTGAATCTCTCATCAAGAAACCTTTCTTTATATCAGCAAGTGCGGTAGGTTATTATCCCGCTTCTAAATCTTTAACTTATAACGAAACCAATGCATTCTCACCGTTTGATTTCTTATCAAAGACTATTTATCTATGGGAACAAGCAGCTCGAAAAATTGAAGCTTTAGGTGTAGAAACAGCAATCTGCAGATTTGGAGTAGTTTTTTCTAACCAAGGTGGGGCATTACCTTTGATGATAAAGCCTTATCAATACTTTGCAGGTGGTAATATTGGTGATGGACAGCAGCCATACAGCTGGATTCATATCGATGATCTTGCAGAAAGTATACTTTATATTTATGACAAACAATTAACAGGTATATTTAATATGACTGCTCCTCAACCTGTGACACAACAACAGCTCGGAACAACCATTGCGCGTGTTATACACCGACCACACTGGACGAAAGTACCCAACAAAGTAATGGACATTGTACTAGGAGAGCAATCCGTAATGGTTACAAAAGGACAAAGCGTATTACCTGATCATCTATTGCAGGCCGGATATACATTTAAATATCCTACAGTTCAGTTAGCTCTGGAGCAGTTGTACGGTGAATAAAGAAGGAAAGAAAGCAGTTGAAAAGCTGTGGCGAAAAGAAAAGTATAAAGTGATGTACTATAACCAGAATCAATATAACTTTATTCGTCAACTGATGCGTGAACAACTGGATGATATACACATATTAGAACAAATTATTGATGAAACATGTCGCATGACACCAACGCGAGGCTCGAAGTTAAATAGCTATCAGCATATGTGGGGATATTTCAAAAAAATTGCTACTGAAGATGAAAAATCACAATATCGAACATTTATTCAAAACTTTGATAATAAAGAATCAGAACTTCATACATTACTTAAGCAGCTTGCTGAAAAATATGATGTACAATATTTAAAAAACAGCAGCATCTTATTTTAAAGATGCCGCTGTTTTATTTTATATTAAATTGCTGTTTTAATAAATTTACATCCTTTGTCCAGAAGTAGCGAATATGATTTGCCTGGTACGCGACCTGAATTAAACCATTCGTCATCCAGGTAGATAGTAAATCAAAAGGCACACCCATTGCATGAATCTCTTCATCTGTCACAAAATCTTTGTGCATAATATCCCTCTTTATTTGTATGAATTAATTCATATTTTTAACTACAATGCAGTTAAAGTCAATATTATAAAGATAATTTATTTTACTGTTTAACAGCGCTATATCCACCTTTAATATTAATAATATCGTTATATCCTAATCGATGTAACACACTCACTGCTATCGCACTTCTGACACCTGATTGACAATGAACATAAATTCTTTCCTCTTTTTTAAATGGTATTTCCTCTTTTTCTAATTTACCAAAATGGACATGTTTTGCATTATCAAAATGTGATTCTTGCCATTCCTGATTGTTGCGTACATCCAAAATATTAATTTGTGTTTGATCGATTGATTTGAAATGTTGTGGTTCAATTTGTTGCATTGATCCACCAGTCACATTTTTAACGTAACCAGTCACATTATCAAATCCTATTAATTTTAAATCATTTGCTGCGTTCTGCACGTCTTCGAACGAACCGATTAACTGAATCGGTGTTTCGTAGTCCAGATACCATCCTACAAATCCTAAAAATTTGCTGTTATACGGCACGTTAATACCTTCACTTAAATTATCTAAGAAAATTTCTTTCGCCCTTAAATCAATGCTCTTTATACCGTCAAATAAATTTTGTAGTGGTGGTACTATGGCATTATCAATTAATGCTACACCATCACGATTCATATGTTTCATTTCTTTGAAATAATATGGTGGTTCTGGTTGTTCACTTGTTAATGTTTTAATGAAAGTTGCTTCATCTTTAATTTGAAATGCCCAGCTCTTTTCACGTTCATATCCTAAAGTTGTTACTGGAACTGCACCAAGTGACTTACCACAGGCACTGCCTGCACCATGTCCTGGCCATATTTGAATATAATCTGGTAATGCATCCATCTTTTTAAGCGATTCAAACATTGCTTTTGCGCCGATATCAGTAGTATCTTTTATGCCGGCTGCTTCTTCTAATAAATCCGGACGACCGACATCTCCTACGAAGATAAAGTCTCCAGTAAAGAGTCCCATCGGTACTTCTGTTGCATTATCAAACAACAGAAAACTAATACTTTCAGGCGTATGTCCTGGTGTATGGATTACTTTAAGTTTTACATTGCCGACATTAATAATATCGTCTTCTTTTAGTAATTGATAATCTCCATTAATATGCTGATATGACCAGTCATCTCCACCTAATCCAGAGACAAATGCTTTAGCATCTAACGTTTCATTCGCTTCTCTTAATCCAGATGCGAAATCTGCATGAATATGTGTTTCAGTGACTTTATTAATTGTCAGCCCTTCTTGCTCTGCAGCTTCAATATAAGGTGTAAGATCTCTCAGGGGATCGATGATGATTGCTTCTCCTGTTTTTTGACAACCTACTAAGTAAGACATTTGTGCTAATTGCTGATTAAAAAATGATTTAAAATACATTCTTTTCCCTCCATTATCAATTAAATAAATAAGTTTAAGTTTGCTTTTTCAGTATCACCTAAATATGTTGCTACTCCACCATATTCAACACCTTCAATTAACTCTTCACGTGTTACAGCCATAATATCCATACTCATCGTGCATGCTACCATCTTGATTCCCATACTTTGTGCTTTATTAATCATTACTTCTAACGAATCCACTTTCTTCTTATTCATTACGTGTTTAATCATTCGAGACCCCATACCACCCATATTCATTTTAGAAATAGGTAATTTTCCAGCATGCTTTGGCATCATTTGACTAAACATTTTATCCAATCCTTGTTTATCTACTTTTATTCCAGGACGTTTGATGACGTTTAAACCCCAGAATGTAAAGAACATCGTCACTTCTTTACCCATCGAAGCAGCACCTGTTGCGATAATAAATGACGCTAATGCTTTATCTAAATCTCCGCTAAATACTACCATCGTAGCACCATTCTTTGTTTCAACTAATTGGTGTCCATTACTATCGTTCATCACATTTACAGGTATACTTTGACCTTTTTGAATAACTGCAACGACTTTACTTCCTTCTGTTTCATTTTTAATAACCGTATGACCAGTCACTTTAGCCCAAGATTCAATATCCTGACAGAAACCAAAGTCAGTAACGTGTATTTCTAGTTGTTCACCATCCTGCATATCATCTAAATTTTCTTTTACTTTTAATATTGGACCTGGACATTGCAATCCACTTGCCTCTACAAATCTTCTATCTTCTCTTAATGTCATTGGTTCTACCTCTCCACTTTGTTCTGTATCATTTATTTTTTCTTCAACATGTTTATTTATATTCGTATCATTCTTAACCTGATTGAATTTTGATGCTATTTTTGTTTGCGACAAGTAGTTCTGTTTATATAATTTATAGCCACCATCTAAATTAATAACATCATAGCCTTCATTTTTTAAGATGCGTGCTGCATTATATCCACGTTGTCCAACCTGACAATAAATAACCACCGGTGCTGTTTTATCTATTTCTGTTAAACGTGTTCTCAATTCGCCAAGTGGTATATTTTTAGAGCCTTCAATGTGTCCCATTTCATGTTCAATCGGTTCTCTCACATCAATGATTTGATATTTTGTGTCGTCAATCTCACGCACCTGCATCATCTTCATTTCATCTTCTAATACGTTTTGTGCAATATAACCTGCCATATTTACAGGATCTTTAGCAGAAGAGAACGGTGGTGCGTATGCAATTTCAATGCGCTGTAAATCTGTAACTTTCTGTCCAAATGTAATTGCACTTGCAATCAGATCAATACGTTTATCTACGCCTTTACGTCCAACGATTTGTGCACCGTAAATCTCACCTTCAGTTGAAAATAATACTTTAATTGTCATTGGCGTCGCACCTGGATAATAACTCGCATTAGATTGACCAGAAACATGGATGACATGATATTGCTTTCCTAAAGTTTTTAAAGTTTTTTCATTTAATCCTGTACTCGCAACATTTAAATCAAATACTTTCGCAATTGCAGTACCAATGGGGTTAAATTTCTCTACTGCTTTACCATTTAAGTGATCTGCAAGTAATCTACCTTGTCGATTAGCAATCCAGGCAAATGGAATGTGAACCTCTTGTTCACTAATTGCATGTGTAACTTCAGCAACATCACCAATGGCATAGATCGATGCATCTGAAGTTTGGAATACATCGTTTGTCTTAATCGCATTTTTTACACCTAAGTCTAGTCCAGCTTCTTCAGCTAGTGTAGATTCCGGCAATACACCAATAGCCATCATCACAATATCGGCATTGACAATATCTCCATTACTTGATTGCACAGTTTGTTCATTTATCTTCTCAATTGATTGGTTTAATCGTAAATCCACACCTTTATTAATCATATGGTTATGCACTTCCATTGCCATATCCATATCAATCCCTGGCATGACCTGATCACCTAATTCAAATAAAGCAACATCTAAGTCTAATGCTTTCAAGTTTTCAGCCATCTCTAAACCAATGAATCCTCCACCTACAACAGCTGCTGACTTTACATCATTCTTCTGGACATATGAAATAATATTATCCATATCAGGTATATTTCTTAACGAGAAGACATGTTCAAGATCACTTCCCCCTATAGGAACTCGTATAGGTTTCGCACCTGTTGAAAGTATTAATACATCGTATGCAATTTCACTATGTTGTCCATCTGCCTCAATCGAAATTGCCTTGTTTTCTCTATCAATCGCAACAACATTTGTATCTGTTAAAACATTAATATTCATTCTGCTTTCCATGAGTTCTGGTGTCTGAATTAACAATTTACTTCTATCTTTTATTTCATTTCCAATATGATATGGCAAGCCACAATTAGCAAATGAAACGTAACTACCTCTCTCAATTAATGTAATTTCATCTTGTTCATTTAATCTTCTTAATCGTGCCGCTGCAGACGCTCCACCTGCAACGCCACCAACAATTACTATCTTTCTACTCATTTATTGTTCCTCCTCAATTTAAATACCTATAGGGGTATATTAAACCATATATATCAGCATGTCAAATACCCTACCCCCTATTTTTAATATTTGACAAAAATACCCCATTAGGTATATAGTAATAGACATTACAAAACAGAAAGAGGTTATATAATGGAATACGATAAAAGTGCGATGAACAGACTTAAACGCATACAAGGCCAGTTAAATGGTGTTATTAAAATGATGGAAGAAGGAAAAGATTGCAGAGACGTCGTGATGCAGCTTAGTGCTTCTCGTAGTGGGATTGAACGCTTAATTGGAGTAATTGTCAGTGAGAATTTAACAGAATGCGTTAAAGAAAGTGTTAAAAATAATGAAGATACAGATGAACTTGTAAAACAAGCTGTTAATCTGTTAATAAAAAGTAGGTAATTAATATGACAAACTATCAAACAATTAATGTCGAAACATTAAAATCACTATTAGACCATAAAAAAATCAATCTCATCGATGTGAGAGAAGTTTATGAATATGAAGCGAATCACATTCCCAAAGCAGTTAATATACCCCTATCAGTATTAGCAGAAAATACTGATCAGTTCAATAAAAATGAACACTATCACATCATTTGCAGATCAGGTAACCGAAGTGGGCAAGCTTGTCAGTATTTAAGTGGTTTAGGGATAAAAACGACTAATGTAGATGGTGGCATGCTAGATTGGGAAGCTTTATAGTGGCATTTATATTATTTGCTGTTATTGGAGCTCTCGGTGCATTCCTTTCAGGGCTTATTGGTATAGGTGGTGCGATTATTATGTATCCGATACTATTATTTATTCCACCATTATTTAATATCGATATGACACCAACGACTGCAGCAGGCCTCACTGCCGCTCAGGTATTCTTTAGTACATTAAGTGGTAGTATTAGCCAAAGAAAGAACGAAAACCTTAATTTTTCTATTATTATACCAATGAGTATCGGTATTCTTTTAGGAAGTATTACAGGTGCATATGTGGCATCTATATTCGATGAAAATATCATCAATATCGTGTATACATTTCTCGCTATTGTAGCGGTTATCCTTATGTTTATTAAAGTGAAACCAAATGAAAAGGACGCAAAGTATCATAAAATAGCATTATTTATTGTCGCTGCAGTAATAGGAATATTATCAGGTATTGTAGGTGCTGGGGGCGCATTCTTAATCGTTCCAATCCTACTTACCTTCTTTAAAGCACCTTTTAGCGTTGTAGTTGCCAACAGTATCATCGTTGCTTTCGTATCGTCAATCGGAACATTTATGACGAAATTTATTACAGGCAGTATAAATTTGGAGTATGCATTACCATTAATTATCGCCAGTTTAATATTTGCTCCATTTGGAACGAAAGCATCTAAAAATACAAATCAATCTATATTAAGATTGATACTTACGACTTTAATCATCATCGCCGCAATTAAGATGATAATAGATATAATATAAAAGAGAGCCCCAAGGCTCTCTTTTATTTTTTACACCGTCCATGACATTGGATTCGGATTTCTATTCAGTTGTTTCACATTACTCTTAGGTAAATTTTCACGTTTAACGACTTTCGGTGTCATACCACTATTAATCCTTTTATATAACTTCGGATCCATATGATTCGTTCTAAAGCTTTTGAACACTCTATGCGTTATTTCTTCACATGTCGGGCAAGTATCTGCCTGCAAGTTACTGCTCATCGTCTTCCATACTTCATATTCTCCACACGTTGTACAATTAAATGTATACTTCGGCATTATTCATCCAGCTTCGGAATAATGTTATTTGTGAATATTTCTTTTAATACGAATCATCTCATCTTCTTTTAAATTAAAGAGATGCTCTTTTTTAAATTCATCGATATTTATATCGTATTTTTTATCAACCTTATACGGAATTCCTTCCGCACTTAGTGCATGAGCTATTTCAACAACAATAAAATCAACATCCAAATGATTTGATATATAATCGTATAATACCTCATAGACTTTTTCAAGCTCATTATGACTTGCATTATAATATAATTCATATTGAATAAAACATTTTGAACCAATAAACGTCTCATTTGTTTGTATTCTGTATTTATTCAAATAGTCATTTTCAATATTAATATTAGATGAAATATAATAATAATAAGTCATAATTTCTCCTATATGTCTGTTATCAATTTGTATTTAGCGCTTATGTGCTTTCTCCGACAATTGTTGCTCCAATATTTCAATTCTTTTCTCCAGTTCTTTCTTTTTAAGTGCTTCTAATTCAAACTTATTATTTGTTTTCTTTCTTTGATTATCAATCATCATTCTAATCGAAAAACCAATTTTAATCGCAATAAGAAATAAGAAAAAATAAAAAACAATAAGCCAAAATGTTTCCATATTTTTCACCACCAAATCACTTTTTATTTGTCATCTTCTATCATTATACCTACATATAATTTTTCTTTTTCTAAATGAAATGTGATATCTGAATTTGCGATTTCTTTTTTATATTTAGTAATATTAAAAGAATAATCTTTACCATCATATGACTGTAGCATATTAATTATTTTTTTATTTTGTGCGTACTTTTCTTTTTCCCCTGCCATACCTGTTGCTATAATTTTATAATTATTATCTTTTTTTATTATATGGAAAGGTGCAATTGTAAATTTGTCTTCTTTTTCTTTATATTGTTCAAAAGTCATTATTGCAGGAATTACTTTATCCTTTTCTGTTTGTTTTGTTTGTTTCACATAAAATTTATATGAATTAATTTCGACTTCTTTACTAATAGATTTACCAAATGCATCTGCTGCTTCATTTATACTGTTAAATTCTTTATCCTTCAACTCTTCAGGAGTTGTTGCAAAATATCCACGAATATTAGGATAGTCATTTTTATTTAATTGCCATGTATAATAAGATCCTATGCCAATAATTAATACAACCATACATATAATTGGCCAAAATATTTTTTTATTCATTCGACTCAGCTCCTTTAGTTGTATAAGTATATACTACTCCATTTTTTCCTATTTTAACCTTAAATTTAACTTAAAGTTTATTAGAAAGATAAAATACAGATAATAAAAAGCCCTATGTATATAGGACTTATCAATTAGAGATCCGTATTTTTCTCTGATAATACTTTATCTTTTTCGACTAACTCTTTTTCTAATAATGCAATACGTTTTTTTAATTCTTCTTTTTGAAGATTTTCTAATTCTACTCTACTTTGTACCTTCATCGAAGAATTTTTTATCAATCTTCTAATTGCTAATCCAATTGTAATTGCCAACCAAATAATAAATAAATAATAAGCTATTACCCATATTATTCCCATTTCCATTTTATAACACATCCTTTTCTATAATATATCCTCTAATTGTAAAATATTCAATAATTTTATCAAAGAAAAAACCAAGTGGTTATCCACTTGGTTTGAATTGTTATCCTAACTGATCCAGCAGTATCGACGTTATCACACCAAATGCTGTCATTAGTCCGACAAGTCCGCCGCCTTCTTCATATGCTTCCGGCATCATTGTTGATCCAATCATCGTAATAATCCCACCTGCTGCAAAGCTTGAGATAATTGAAATCACACCTAAACTTGCATTGTCTAAGAAGACATATCCGAATAACGCACTTAGTCCTGCAACGATTGTTACGACAGCAAATAGGAATATAATCTTTCCTTTTGATTGTCCGCTTTTTAACATCCCTGTCGTACTTGATAATCCTTCGGGTATGTTACTGATAAATATTGCGATAAGGAGTAATAGACTAACACCTTTCCCACCGATCAAACTCATCCCAAGCATCATCGATTCGGGTATCGCATCCATCACTGTCCCGATAAATATACCGAGTCCTGAATCATTTTGATTAGATGATTCTTCTTTCACTAATTCATGCTGATTTGAACGCTTTCTGTGTTTACCACCGTGATGCGCAATGACCGCTTCTAAGATTGTAAACGTTAATGCGCCTGCGATAAAGCCGATCACTGTATTGATGATATGACTTTTCTCCATCGCATCCTGCAGCAGTTCAAATGTTGCTGCTCCTATTAATATCCCTACACCAAACGCCATAATAAATCCTAATACTTTTCTAGGTATCTTTATGACCATACTCACAATCGCTCCTAATAATACTGCAAATCCCGATACTGCGCCCCAAAAGAATGCACTGCCCATTGTATCACCTTTTTCTATGTATAATACATTGTTTTACCCATTTTCTATTGTAATAAATGTATTGTGATGAGATTTTTATATTTATTTCTATCTTATTTCTATTTTATTTTTCTCCATAAGAAAAAGACCCCGTAAGGTCTTTTGCTCTAGTCTATTGTAAGTCCTTCACCAACAAATGTCTGATATGCTTCATACATTCTTCCTGGTACACCGCTTTCAGCACTGTTATAACGATTGAAGTTCTTATCATTCACTACTTCTTTGATCATCTCAATCGTGTCATCACTTCTCGGGTCTTCAATCTTCTTCCCTGTCGTTTCTTCAGCAATCACAAATAATCTTACTAAATATCTCGTATATGAATCATCTTTATCGAGTGTAATCTCTAATTCTTCTGTTAGTTCTTTACTCGTCTCCACAAAACATCTGAAATCTTCAAAGAAGTCTCCAAATCTTATCAATACATGCCGATAATGTTCATCTGATAGCTTCATATATCTGAATGCCAATTGCTTAACCACCCTTAATTTTTAGTCAATTCTAGTGTATCACTTTTGTAAGCGCTTGAAAATGTCGAATTTATTTATCGTGATAATACTTATGCTTCGTCTATGCCATGTGCTGCTCTAATTCCACTAAATATACATCCACCAAGGAAAGTGCCTTCAAGTGCACCGTATCCGTGTACGCCGCCGCCTCCAAATCCTGCGACTTCTCCTGCTGCATATAATCCATGGATTGGTGTATCTTCCTGACTGATAACCTGACTGTTTAAGTCGGTTTGTATTCCGCCTAACGTCTTACGGCTGATAATATGCAGTTTAACAGCAATTAATCTTTTAGATTCAAGCATTTTATGTGGTTTAGCGGTTCTAATCAGCTTGTCACCAAGAAACTTTCGTGCGCCGTGAATAAATGTCACTTGTGGATCTTTACTGAACGGGTTATCGAGTTGCAGGTCTCGTTCTATAATCTGTGTCTTAATGTGATCTGCATCTAGTAATTCACTGCCTGCTAATGCGTTCATCTTACGTACAAGGTCGTGAATATTCTCTGCGACGATAAAGTCTTCTCCTTTTTCTTTAAATGCTTCAACGGGTCCTGTCGCATTTGCTGAAAGGCGTTCTTTTAATAGTAGCTTAATGTCTTTTTCAGTGAGATCCGGATTTTGTTCAGAGCCTGATAAGACGAATTCTTTCTTTAGGATATCTTCTGTTAAGATAAACCATGAATAGTCATATCCTGTCTTACAGATGGTTTCCAGTGTATGTAAAGTATCAAAGCCCGGATAGTCTGGTGCTGTCAGGCGATTGCCTAATGCATCAAACCATAATGATGATGGTCCGGGAATGATTCTAATCCCATGATTATTCCAGATCGGTGTATGGTTGATAATGCCTTCAGTATAGTGCCACATGCGGTCTTTATTCACGAGTTTCACGCCTGCTGTTTCACTGATGCCTAACATCTTACCATCTGTCGAGTCCGGTACACCTTGTATCATCGTCTCCGGTGCTTTGCCAAGTCGGCGTGGCCAGTTTTTCTTAATCAGTTCGTGATTTGCTCCGATACCACCTGTCGTAATAATGAGGTATGGTGTTTCTAGTTTAAAGTTGTCAATGATTTCACGGTTCGATGGTTCACCACGTTCAGCATGACTTGGCTTTAGAATTTTTCCTGCTATAGAAGTGATGGTGTTGTCTTGTATGTTTAACTGTGTCACTTGATGGCGCTCTAAAAAGCGAAAATTGCCTTTCTGTTCTTCAGCTAATACGTAGTTCACAAATGGTTCAATCAGACCTGGTCCAGTTCCCCATGTAATGTGGAAACGTGGTACTGAATTACCGTGTCCAGATGCACTAAATCCACCACGTTCTGCCCATCCTAAAATCGGTGTCAGTTTAATCCCCATACTTTCTAGATATGCTTCTTTTTCAAATGCTGCAAATTTAATATATGCTTCCGCCCATTGTTTCGCCCAGTAATCTTCTGTATCTAATCGGTCAAATTGTGCTGTATTTAACCAGTCACGTTGTGCAAGTTCGTAACTGTCTTTAACACCCAGTCTTCTCTGTACTTTTGAATTAACTAAGAATAATCCTCCGAAACTCCAGAATGCTTGTCCACCGATTGCTGTCTTCGGTTCCTGATCGATCATCGTCACGTGATGTCCATTTTTCAATAGTTCTGTTGCAGCAACTAATCCTGAAAGTCCTGCACCAATAATTGTTACCTCTTTTTTCATGATCAATTCCTTCTTTCTTTAGACAGTCTTAATATGATTATAAACGAAAAAGACAAAGCATGATTGTTCACGCTTTGTCTAAATCATATTTTATTGATTCCATAGATCGATCAATGATTGAATAGACATAAATCCTGCACCGATTGTAGCAAGTACTGCAATCACACCTAAAATGAGTAACCACGTTGGATGTTTATAATCTCCAACGATACGTTTATTTTTAGATGCAAAGAGAATTGCAGTTAATGTAATCGGTAAGATTAATCCGTTAAATGCACCTGCTAGTACTAATAATTTCACTGGTTTACCTACAAGTAAAAAGACGATTGTAGAGAATACGATAAATGAAATTACGACGATATTATTGTGTTTCGTAAATACTGGATGGAATCCTTTTAAGAATGAAGCTGATGTATATGCTGCACCGATAACTGAAGTCAGTGCTGCAGCTAATAATACTAAACCAAAGATTTTAGGTCCGATTGGTCCTAAAGCATGCTGGAACGCAGAAGCGGGTGGGTTCGTTGGATCTAACTTCACACCAGTAGCTACAACACCTAACACTGCTAAGAATAAACAGAAACGCATTAATCCTGTCGTTAAGATACCTAAGTTTGCTGCACGCGATACGAATGGTAAATTCGCTTTACCAACCATACCGTCATCAATCAGACGGTGAGCTCCGGCAAACGTAATGTATCCACCAACAGTACCACCGACAATTGTTACAAGTGGCATTACAAGTCCTAATGGATTATCAGGCATTACCATCTTCGTTAAAGCTTCCCCATATGGCGGTTGAACTTTAATCATAACAAATGCTACTGTCAGTAACATTACTACACCTAGAATCTGTGTTACAACGTCCATCATCTTATTTGCACTTTTACTACTGAATATGATGATTGCAAGTATTCCTGTAATCACTGCACCAATTCTCACGTCAATACCAAGTAATGCATTGAAACCGAGTCCTGCTCCGGCAACGTTACCGATATTAAATGCTAGTCCTCCAAGTACGATAAGTATCGCGATAAAACTTCCTAATCCTTTAAATACTTCATTTGAAATATCTTGTCCACGTTTACCTGTTACGGTTAACACACGCCAAATATTTAACTGTGCGCCGATATCAATAATGATACTCAGTAAGATCGCAAAGGCAAAACTCGCCAGGAATTGTTCTGTAAAGATTGTCGTCTGTGTTAAGAAGGCAGGTCCAATTGCAGACGTTGCCATTAAGAAGATTGCGCCGAACAGTAATCTGCGCTGTGCAGCTGTCATTTTTGGTTTCTCGTTGTTCATAATAAGCCCCTTTTCTTTGTTAGATTGTAGTGATATCTATATTTTTTTGTAACAATGTATCACGAATTTGTTCAACAAAAGCTAATGCTTCTGGTCCATCCCCATGGACGCAAATTGAATCTGCCTGAATTGGTATTAACTTACCTGTTTCTGTCTTTACTTGTTGATCTATGATCATGCGCAATACATGTTCAACCGCTTCGTCTACATTATGAATCATCGCATTATTCGCTTTACGAGAAACAAGTGTGCCTTCATCTGTATAATTACGATCTGCAAATACTTCGTTAATCGCTGTTAAGCCATTTTCCTGTGCGACGCGTACTAAATTACCACCCGCAATACCCATCACCTTTAATTTCGGATCAAATTGCTTGATCGCATTCACGATAGCTTGCGCAAGCTTTTCATCATTAAAGGTTGCATTGTAAAGTGCACCGTGTGGTTTAACATGATTTAATTCTACTTGATGTTTATTACAGAATGCCTGTATTGCACCAAGCTGATACGTAACGAGGTTCTCAACTTCGTCATAGCTCATATCGACTTGTTTACGACCAAACCCCATGAGATCATTGTAACCAGGATGTGCACCGATGCCGGTATTATTTTCCTTACACAGTGCTACCGTACGATTTAATACATTGAAATCCCCTGCATGCATACCACATGCGATATTAGCAGAAGTAATTAAAGGTATAATCGCTTCATCATTGCCAATCGTGTAATTACCAAAGCTTTCTCCTAAGTCTGCATTTAAATCAATCTTCATCTTTAGCCCTCCAGGAAGTGATTTTTCTCTAAGAATTTAATATCGATAATATTTTCCTGATACCTTGGATGCTGCATAATACGATACTGATAATCAAGATTTGTCGGGAAGCCGGTAATCACCGTCTCATCAAGAATAGATAACATTCTGCGTATCGCTCTATCACGCGTCTTCTCAAATGTTATAAATTTACCGATCATTGAATCATAATACGGAGAAACCATACACTTTTGATATAAGAATGTATCGATTCTTACACCTGGTCCACTAGGTAAATTTAAATATTCTACTTTCCCCGGACTTGGTCTAAATCCGTGATCTGGATCTTCAGCGTTAATTCGACATTCGATACTAAAACCATTAATCTGAATCTCATCCTGCACAAGCTCGAACTTATCGTATAATGCGATATTAAGTTGTGCTTCGATAATATCGACGCCAGTCACCATTTCGGTTACCGTATGTTCTACTTGAACACGCGTATTCATCTCTAGGAAGTAATACTCTTTTGTTGACTCAACGTATAAGAATTCTAGCGTACCTGCACCACGATAATTAATATTTTTCGCTGCGTTGACGGCATCACGTGTCATGCGTTCTCTTACTTCATCCGGTACGATAGCAGCAGGCGCTTCTTCTACAAGCTTCTGATTGTTACGTTGAATAGAACAATCACGGTCGTAAAGATGTACTGCATCTCCTTTACCGTCACCAATGACCTGCACTTCAATATGTCTTGCAGTCTTAATAAATTTTTCTATGTAAACACGGTCGTCTCCAAATGCTTTCTTTGCTTCTGATTTAGCCGCATTAAATAAATTTTCGAAATCTTCCATACGGCTGACGATACGCATCCCTTTACCGCCACCACCAGCGACTGCTTTAATCACCATCGGTACGCCGATTTCCTGTGCTTTCACCGTCGCTTCAGCGAGTGTCGGTATTACATCTTTTGAACCAGGTATTACAGGTACACCAGCAGTGACCATCGTCTTACGCGCCTCAGCTTTATCACCCATCTTCTCGATTGTTTCAGGTGTAGGTCCGATGAATACTAAATCATGTTCAGCACATAGTCGTGCGAAATTAGCATTTTCAGCTAAGAAACCATAACCCGGATGTATCGCATCTGCACCTGTAATTTCAGCTGCAGCAATCACATTATTCATATTCAGATAACTTTCAGTTGAACTAGATGGACCGATACAAACTGCTTCATCTGCTAAAGTAACGTGTAAGCTATCCACATCTGTCGTAGAATAGACAGCAACCGTCTTAATGCCCATCTTCTTACATGTTCTAATAATTCGAATCGCAATTTCTCCTCGATTGGCAATCAATACTTTCTTCAAAGTGTCACCCCCTATTTTTCTTTAATTGTCACTAACGGTTCATCATAGCCTACAGCAGTTCCGTTCTCGATATGAATCGCTTCAATAACACCATCAACATCAGCATGAATATCATTCATTACTTTCATCGCTTCGATGATACCGATACGGTCACCTTTCTCAACTTTGTCACCGACACGGATAAACGGCTCTTTTGATGCTTCATCCTGCATATTATAGAATGTTCCTACCAGTTGAGACTTTTGTACGTGATGTCCATGCTCGACAACTTCCTGCTCTGGTTGTTGTGTTACTTGTCCTGGTACTTGCTGTACCGGATAGGCCTGTACTTCTTTAATTGCTTTTTCGATGTAGTATTCGTTATCGCCTTCTTTTACCGAAATAACTTTTAGTTCATTACTATTCATCATATCAATGAGCTGTTGTAATTTATCTGAATTCATTATGATTCCGCCTTCTCTAATAAGTTTTGGATTTTTTGACTCGTGTGTCTGATATCAAATGCATGCATGCTTACTTCATTTATAATCTTCATCATCTTTTTCTTCTCTGCTATCGCTTCTTCTAAAGTGCCTTCAACGAGACGAATCTCACTCCCAGGACCTTTTTGCACAAGTGTAGGGATATCACTGAAATATACTGTTCCTAGCTTTGCATATCCGCCGACAGTTTGACGATCATTCATCAGTATAATCGGCTGACCGTCAGACGATACCTGGATTGAACCGAGCTGAACCGGTTCAGAGATGATATCATAGTTCGTCTTCACTTCTAATATTTCACCTGACAGACGGATACCCATTCTATCTGATGTATTAGAAATTTCGTATGTGCTTGATAGTGATGCCGCTAAATTTTTAAATCGGTCATATTGACGACCTGGAATAAAACGAATCGTGCTTACTTTATCGATAAAATGCGTGTTAACGCGTCTCGTTTCAACAATTTCCGGTTGATTGAATGCAAGAAAATCATCTTTAATCAACGTACGTCCATCTAATCCGCCTAGTTTAATCTTCATATGCGTTGAATAGCTACCCTGAACTTTCGGTAGATTAAAACCACCTTTGACCGTCAGGTAAGTACGGTATCCATTTTTAGCAGTCTTAAATGTTAATATATCGCCGGCTTTTGCGTTATATACACATCGATTAACTACAGGCGTATCATTTAACTCAGCAAGCATATTACCACCAGTAATGATAAATGCATTATCTTCAGTAAATTTAAAGATGCCACCCTGCATCGTCATCTCAATACTCATATGATCTGTATTACCAAGCAGATTGTTACCTAATAATAATGCACGATAATCCATTGCGCCTGCTGGTGATAAACCAACATTTTGAAAGCCTGTGCGTCCGAGATCCTGTATTGTAGAATACATTCCCGGATGTATGACTTGAAGTCCCATTATTGTACCTCCGTTTCAATTTCATAAGTACCGTTATTTACAGCCTGTTCAATGTTATCATATTCTTCTTTTGAGATGCGTTTAAACTTAATATAATCTCCAGCTTCATAGTAAACTTCAGGATCGCGTTTCGGATCGAATAGCTTTAAAGGTGTCTTTCCGATAATGTTCCATCCCCCAGGTGAAGCTAATGGATAGATACCAGTTTGTGCATTTGCTATACCTACAGAACCCGCAGGAATTTCTTTACGCGGTGAAGCTTTGCGGGGTGTTGCAATCGACTCATCTAATCCTCCTAAAAATGGAAAGCCAGGCATAAAGCCTAACATATAGATAAGATAAGGTTTACTTGTATGTATTTGAATGATTTCTTCTGTCGTTTTATTATGTAATGAAGCCATTTCATCCAGATCAAGATTGAACGGTGCCTCGTAACACACAGGAATAACGTATGTCGTTGTCTGCTGTTGATCTGTTGAAGATAGTGTAAGACTCTGTAAAGATTCACTTAACTTTTCATGATCTGTCACTGTATCATCGAAATAAATAACGAGCGTGTTATAAGAAATGACAAGCTCTAATATGCCACTGATAGCGCTATTTTGTATCGCAGATTTTAACTGGATCACCTGCGCATTAATCTCAGGATCAATACGCTCTTCAAAGACGACGCTCATACAGTTTTCATTGATATTTACAATATTCATGATGTAACCCCTTTCTTTTTTACCTAAATAATCATATCATAATAGTCTGATAATTTAAATTACTTATTTTGAAAGTTTAAAGTAATAAAGAGCAACAATAATTAAACGACATTTATTAAACATATAAATATACCTCATAAAAAAACCATTACACAATTTGTGTAATGGTCTAAGATGTCTTATAAAATGCCTAATCCACTTGATTGAATGTCTTTAGCGAATCCTTTAACTGTATCTACTGATAATTCATCGATGTCACGACCGATATTCGGAATCTTCTTCACAACGTCCCCTGGACATGTGATAATGTCGCAGCCGATTTCATCTGCCTGAATCACGTTATAAAGCTCGCGACATGATGCCCATAAAAGTTTCACGCCTTCTTTTTCGTGACAAACTTTTACAGCAGCACGCATTAATGGCATAGGATCTACACCAGTATCTGCGATACGGCCAGCAAATACTGAAACGTATGTTTCAACACCTGGTTTAATTGCTTTTACGATTTCTGTCACCTGCTCGATTGTATAAACCGCAGTAACGTTTAATTTAATATCCTGTTCAGATAATTTCTTGATTAATGGAATCATAGATTCGCCTTTCGTATTCACGACAGGAATCTTAACAAATACATTTTCACCGAATGACTGAATGATTGCTGCTTCTTTCTCCATCGTTTCCATATCATCGCCGAATACTTCAAATGAGATAGAAGCATCTGGTATTGCCTTAACTGCAGCTTCTGCAAAAGCTGTATAATTTTCTACACCAGCTTTAGCCATAAGTGATGGGTTTGTCGTAAATCCATCAACTGTCTGGTTTTGGTAAGCTGTTTTCATTTGTTCGATATCCGCACCATCAGCAAATACTTGCACATTTAAATTTTTCATTATTATTCCTCCACATTTAATGTAAACACTTCTACTTATTATAATCACATAATGTATGATATTGCTAATGATTGAGTATACTTGTTTGTTTTTTCAATATATTTACTATTCTTTTCAGAATTTTATATTTTTGTTGTCATTTGATGTGGTAAAATAAAATGATTAATGAATGGAGGAACATCATGAAAGCGAACAAATATGTTTACTTCTCTATATTTTTTGTTATCTTAAGTATCTTTTGTAACGGTTATAATCCCGTGCTGGCAATACTTTTCGGTTCTATCAATGCCATCATACTGTTTACCGGACTAGTAAGCTGTATTTTACTTATTATTAGTATTGTCTTAATTGATAAAGCTTTGAAGCAGCCTGAAAACATTTCAAGCGGTTTATATAAGGTCGCGAAAATTTGGCCATGGGTCATCTTAGTTGTTATTCTCTTACAACTTGCTAGTATTCTGTTTAGATTTGGTATCATTTAAGGATTGATTCGTCAATCCTTTTTATTATGGAGGTTTTTATATGGTCTATCTTTGGATTGCATGTATGAGTGTCTTCGGTGCATTATGCAGATATAGTATAAGTTTAGCGCTTCATGCACCGCTGTATACAATTATCGTGAATCTCATCGGCGCATTTGCTTTAGGATTTTCTACAACTTACTTTAGACGGCTATCCTGGTCATCGCACATAAAGACTGGAATTACAACCGGTTTTCTAGGAAGCTTCACTACATTCTCTGCACTGAGTAAAGACGTTGCCGATCTCTATTTAGCACATCATTATCTTTCACTTTTCATCTATTATAGTATTAGCATCCTTGGAGGTATGATATGTGCTGTTATCGGTATGAAATGGGGTGACAGAAATTGATCTATGTTGCAATCGGTGCACCATTCGGGGCTATGTTACGATATTATATCAGTCAGAAGATGAATGGGCGTTTTCCATTTGGTACACTGTTCATTAATTTATTAGGTGCATTGTTGTTAGGCATCGTTGCACGTTTTGATATGACAACGATGCTTTTCCTCGGTACTGGTTTTTTAGGCGCATTCACAACATTTTCTACGTTGAACATTGAGATTGTTAAACTGTATGAAACGAATAAAAACTGGTGTATTTTCTATATAACAATTACCTATATATTCGGTCCATTACTCTACTTGTTTGCATATACATTTCATTTATAATTTTTTTGTAAATTTAGCGTAATTTTTTCTTAAAATTATCACAGCTTATATATTTATACATTATTATAATATTGAAATTAAAATTTATTTTGGAGGGAACACCGTGAAACGAATTGCATCAATGGTATTAATGTTAACGTTATTAATCTCAATGCTTTTCCAAAGTCCTTATGCACTTGCAGATGTGACGACAGAACAGCCAACGACAGAAGCACCAGCTACTGAAGTAGCAACGACTCAAGCAGCGACAACTGAAGCGCCTACAACTGAGAAAGCTACGACTGAATTACCAACGACTGAACAAGCAACAACAGAAACTCCTGCTGGACCGAACTCAGTAAAGATCTTACATACAAATGATATGCATGGTCGTTTAGATGCTGAAGATGGCCGTGTTATCGGCATGGCAAAGGTAAAGACAATCAAAGATAAAGAACAACCTACATTGATGTTTGATTCTGGGGATGCTTTCCAGGGCTTACCATTATCTAACTTCTCAAAAGGTGCTGACATGGCAAAAGCGATGAACGCTGTTGGTTACGATGCGATGACTGTTGGTAACCATGAGTTTGATTTCGGTTTTGAAACTGCGATGAACTATAAGAAACTATTAAACTTCCCTATTTTAAGTTCAAACGTTTATAAAGATGGAAAAAGTGTTTATGCGCCTTCTGCAATTATCGAGAAAAATGGTAAGAAATATGGTGTCATCGGTGTAACAACACCGGAGACTGCTACAAAGACGCACCCGAACAACATTATCGGTGTATCGTTCCTTGATCCAGTTGCATCTGTAACTGCAGAAATGAAAAAGCTAAAAGGAAAAGTTGATGCATTTATCATCTTAAGTCACTTAGGTATCGACACAACAACGAAAGAAGCTTGGCGTGGTGATAATTTAGCGAATAAGATTGCCGGCAACAAAGATTTTAAAAATAATGCAATCGTCATATTAGATGGACATTCTCACTCTGTCATTGAAAATGGTGAATTAAAAAATACGGTAATGCTTGCTCAAACAGGTACGGCACTTGCAAACATCGGGAAAGTTACATTTGATTTACAAAATAAGGTTGCAAGTAATCTGAAAGCTTCAATGATTAAAGAAGCAGATACGAAAGAAGTTACACAAGATGCTGCAGTTAAATCTATCGTTGATACTGCAAAAGATAACTTTGGGAAAGCAACTTCTGAAGTCGTATTCCACAATCCAGTACAACTTCAAGGTGAACGTAACGACGTACGTACACGTGAGACAAACTTAGGTAACGCAATTGCTGATGCAATGGAAGCATATTCTGTTAACGGATTTGATGCAGCTGGTGACTTTGCTGTAACTAATGGTGGAGGTATCCGAGCTTCAATCGAAGGTAATAAAGATGTAACAATCGGAGATATTATTAAAGTATTACCTTTCGGAAACACTATTACACAAATTAACGTCAAAGGTACTGACGTTAAAGCAATGTTTGAACACGCTTTAAGTGCACCCGTTGTTGAAAAAGACGGAAAAACAGGATTAGATGCAAACGGTGCCTTCTTACACATCTCTAAATCAATCAAAGTTCATTATGACATGACTAAACCTGCTGGTGAACGTGTTTATGCAATTGAAGTATTCAACAAAAAGACAAACAAATTTGAACCATTAAACAATACTAAAACATACAAAGTTGTAACAAATGATTTCTTAGCCGTTGGTGGCGATGGTTATACCATGCTTGGTGGACCTCGTGAAGAAGGACCATCATTAGATGCAGTTGTACGTCAATACTTTAAAGCTGCTGATATGACAGCTTATACAAGTGAAGCATTACAACGTATCTTAGCAGGAAACGCGAGTGCGTATCAACCAGTTGTATCTGAAGAAGTAACGACTGAAAGACCGACAACTGAAACTGTAAAACCTCAAATTGACGTACCTACAGAAGAAGATGGACGCGAAGGTTTCATCATCAACACAGAAGATTCTACTGAAGAACCTGTCGTATTAGAAGTTACGAAGGCTGCTCATGATGATAAAGTCATTCCATTTGAAACTGTTGCAAAGACGAATGAAACAAATTTAGATACGACAATTCAAGCGGATCAAGTTGCAGATGATACAAACAAACCTGCAATTACTGAAGCGGTTGAGCAATTACCGATTACTGGTGAAGCGGCTGGTACAGGTGCTGCTGCAATCGGATTATTAGGATTAGGATTAGGATTATATTTAGTGAAACGTAAATCTGCATAACAAATAAGCCTTGAGTGAAATTCACTCAAGGCTTATTTGTTACGGATTTAAATGTTCAATTTGGTCCATAATATTTTCAAGTTCTTCAACTTTATACTGGAATCTACCATGGAAGACAAATTTTTCGAAGAATGTTTGCAGTTCTTCTTCACCTACAATCACCTTCACACCATTATCTCTCGAATAATTCGTAATGTGTTCACTACCTACCCCTTCTGCATTGTAGTACGCAATCGATGTTACCGGATACGGTAACTCAAACACTTTCTCTAAACGTTCTGCTTTTAATTTCAATGCTTCAATCGAGTGGTTATATGTTCTGAATTCAGCATTACCGTCTTTGTTCTTATCGAGTACGATTGTCTGTTCAAGCTTCGGATCAAGCTCTAATATGTTGAATACACCTTCTAGCATCGGTTCGCCAGCAAACTGCATCTCACTTACACCGTGATAAATATGACCTGTCCAGTAATTAGAATCTATCAGGTAGATACCTGTTCTCGTCAATACGACATGATCAAGTTTATCAGTGCTTTTCACGCGTTTACCAGGAATATAGATATTTGCAAGAACGTGCATATCTTCCGGACGAATACGCTCCTCACGAATGAACTGTTCTTTTAACTGAATTAAAGTAAGGTCTGTTAAATATTCACCTTTATCTTTCGAGAACATCTTTAAAGATTCGATATGTGATGATTTCTCATCGATTGTTTTCTGTAATGTTTCTTTTTGTTCTGCTAATTCTTTTTTATATTGAAGTCGAGACTTTTCACTCTCATCGTGATACTCATCTGATCTAATTTTCTGTGCTTTACGAAATTCTTCTTCTTTACGCGCAATTGATTTTTTCTTGCTGGATAATGCGAGTAACCATAAGACGAAGAATAATAAAGCCAGGACACCTAAACCAATTAACACATAAAACAAAGTACTTCCTACTTCTACTGACATATCATTCACCTTTCTAACCGTATTTCCTTTATTATAATGAAATTTCAGAAGAACTTCATCGAAAATATGAAAGTAATTTGTGAAAGTTTACTCTAATTAAAAATATTAATAAGAAATTAATATTCTGAACAAAGATTAACAATGTTTAATAAAATATAAATTCTTAATTAATAATGATATGAAATAATTTAAGTGTCCTAAAAATATTTTTGGGCAAAATTAAATTTTCTCGGAGGATGATACCATGGCAATGTATAAACGTTTATTATTAGCAGGTACTTTCGCATCAGCATTATTATTAGGTGCATGTGGTGAAGAGGAAAAAACTGACGACGCAAAAACTGAAGATGCAGCAACAACTGAAGAAGAAACTACTGAAGATGATGCAGCTACAGAAGAAGAAACTACTGAAGATGATGCTGAAGAAGAGACTACTGAAGAAGAAACTGAAGAAGCTTAATATTTTTTTATTGACTATCTCGCATGAGGTAGTCTTTTTTCATCCTACGAATAAAGCTAAAACGGCGGAATAGAAGTGGCCACTACGACAAAAACCGAACAAAAACTATAAATCAAAGAACGATTTATTAGTTTTGTCCGGTTTTTGCTTGTGGCAGAACACTTCTATCCCTGCCTCTATTTATTTAAATTTGCTTTTAAATCTTCAATTTTATCTGTCGCTTCCCATGGTAAATCAACATCTGTACGACCGAAGTGACCGTAAGCAGCTGTTTGTTTATAAATTGGGCGGCGAAGATCTAACATCTGAATGATACCTGCTGGACGTAAGTCGAATGTTTTACGTACTGCATCAACAAGTTGTTGTTCAGTGTATTCAGAAGTACCATAAGTTTCAACTGAAATAGATACGGGTTGTGCTACACCGATCGCATAAGCTAATTGTACTTCACATTTGTCAGCTAGACCTGCTGCAACGATGTTCTTCGCAACATAACGCGCTGCATAAGCACCACTACGGTCAACTTTAGTCGCATCTTTACCAGAGAATGCACCACCACCGTGACGCGCATATCCGCCGTAAGTATCTACGATAATCTTACGGCCAGTAAGACCAGCATCCCCTTGAGGTCCACCGATTACGAAACGACCAGTTGGATTGATGAAATATTTTGTTTCTTCATCAATTAATTCAGCTGGAACAACTGGTTTAATAACGTGTTCTTTAATATCAGCCTGAATTTGTTCTAATTCAATCTTCTCATGGTGTTGAGATGAGATAACGATAGTGTCAATTCTTTTCGGTTTACCCGCTTCGTCATACTCAACAGTAACTTGTGTCTTACCATCTGGACGTAAGTATTCTAAAGTACCATCTTTACGCACAGCAGTCAGACGGCGTGCTAATTCATGAGATAATGAAATTGGTAAAGGCATTAAGCTTTCAGTTTCATTACATGCAAATCCAAACATTAAACCTTGGTCACCAGCACCGATTGATTCGATATCTGAGTCAGATAAGTTACCACGGTCTTCTAATGCACGGTCTACCCCTTGAGCAATATCAGGCGACTGCTCATCGATTGCAGTAAGTACTGCCATCGTCTGGAAGTCATAGCCGAATTTAGCACGTGTATATCCGATTTCTTTTACAGTATCACGTACTACTTTAGGAATATCAACATATGTTGATGTAGTAATTTCACCTGCGATTAATGCCATACCTGTTGTTACTGATGTTTCACACGCTACACGTGCTTTTGGATCTCCTGTAAGAATTGCATCTAAGATTGCATCTGAAATTTGGTCAGCAATTTTATCTGGATGTCCTTCTGTTACTGATTCTGACGTAAATAATTTACGATCTGTCATTTATAAACACTCCTAATAAATATATATTTCACGGTTCAAGCTATAAATAAAAAATAGCCCTCTCTCCTATTAAGAGAGAAGGCTAATTATACATAATTAGTCCATTCTGCTCTTATCGTTCAGACAGCTGTCTGCAAACGGTTTGGCACCTTACTTAACAATGAAGTTAAGGGTTGCTGGGCTTCAAAGGGTCCATGTCCCTCCACCACTCTGGATAAGAGAATCCGCAAGTTAGATAATACTAAACTTTTTGTACACTGTCAATATATCGGATTTATTCACAAATTTTCTGAATAATATTTTATCTATAAAATTTTATTTATATTTAATGTAACACTTAAAACCTTATGTTATACTATTTCATGAAACTGCTTACATCAGCAGAAAATATAAACTTGGGGGACCTTTTAATGAGCGAACAAATCTTTGGTAAACTAGATAACTTATTAAAGAGTGATAGCGTATTAAATCAATTATCAAGAACACAGTTAATCAACGAAATTTTAGCAAATCGTGAAGGTGTATTAACAGAGTCAGGTGCTGTCAGAACTGAAACTGGTAAATATACAGGTCGTTCACCAAAAGATAAATTTATCGTTGAAGAAGAAGAAACAAAAGACCAAATCGACTGGGGTACAATCAACCAACCTATCTCTGAAGACATCTTCTTAAAATTATTAGACCGCGTTTTAGACTATTTAGGAACAAAAGATAAAGTTTATGAATTCAATGGTTATGCAGGTGCAGATCCTGCTACTCAATTAAATTTACGCGTCATCAATGAGTTAGCATGGCATAACTTATTTGCACGTACAATGTTTATCCGACCTGAAACATTCAATGAAGGTATCTTAATCGATCCAGACTTCACTATCATTTCTGCGCCACACTTTAAAGCAGATCCAAAAATCGATGGTACAAATTCTGAAACATTTATCATTACAAGTTTCAAACATAAAATTATCTTAATCGGTGGTACTGAATATGCTGGAGAAATGAAAAAAGGTATCTTCGGTGTAATGAACTACTTATTACCAACACAAGGTGTAATGAGCATGCATTGTTCAGCAAACGTTGGTGAAAATAAAGACGTTGCGTTATTCTTCGGTTTATCAGGAACAGGTAAAACAACTTTATCAGCTGACCCACACCGCAAATTAATCGGTGATGATGAACATGGCTGGAACGATAATGGTGTATTCAATATCGAAGGTGGATGTTACGCGAAGACAATCGACCTTTCTCGTGAGAAAGAACCACAAATCTATGATGCGATCCGTTACGGTGCGATTTTAGAAAATGTTAAAGTTGATGAAAAAGGTTTCCCAGACTATGAAGACAAATCATTAACTGAAAATACACGTGCAGCATACCCAATTGAAAATATCGATAACATCGTATTACCTTCAATTGCTGGTCATGCTAAAACAATCATCTTCTTAACAGCAGATGCATTCGGCGTATTACCTCCAATCTCTAAATTAACGAAAGAACAAGCAATGTACCACTTCTTGAGTGGATTTACATCTAAATTAGCAGGTACTGAGCGCGGGGTAACGAGCCCACAACCAGTATTCTCAACATGTTTCGGTTCTCCGTTCTTACCATTACATGCAACAGTATATGCGAATATGTTAGGTGAATTAATCGACAAGCATGGTTCAGACGTATACTTAGTAAACACTGGATGGACTGGTGGAGAATATGGTGTAGGTAGCCGTATGAGCTTAACACATACACGTTCTATGATCCGTCGTGCAATCAGTGGCGAAATTAAAAACTCTGAATTCACTCAAGATCCTATCTTCGGATTATATGTACCAAATTCAGTCGCAGGTGTTCCTAAAGAAATCTTAATGCCTCGTAACGCTTGGGTATCTCAAGATGCTTACGATGAAAAAGCAAAAGATTTAGCATTACGCTTCCAGGAAAACTTCAAGAAATTCGGTGAAAAGTCAGCAGAAATTGAAGAAAAAGGCGGCTTTATATTTAGAGGATAATAATAGAGGCTGGAACTGAAGTGTTCTGCCACAAGCAAAAACCGAACAAAACTAATAAATCGCKCTTTGATTTATAGTTTTTGTTCGGTTTTTGTCGTAGGGGCAACTTCTGTTCCGCCATTTAAGCTGTTAAAGATAAAAGGCTTAAAATTTAAGTCACATCTTCATTTTATTCTACAGCTAACATCCATCTATAAATTTCTTCTAGTATCTTGCGTTCATTATCAGGTCGAAGGACGTGTGCTTCATCTTCTAAGTAAATCGCTTCATGCTTTACACCTAAGTTTTTAAGTCTTTCTTCAAGCATCTTGCCATGCGCGATATTAACCTGCTTATCTTCTGTTCCGTGAATAATCATAATTGGGGGACTGTCTGCTTTGATCAGATTAATACCTTCGCGTTTATCATAGGCGGCTTTATCTGAAATCGGACCGACGATGCGCTTTAACATGCTGCGCAAGTCTAGTCGCTCATCATACATGTAATAAATACTCGATACACCACCCCATGTAATAAAGGATGTCACATTACTATCCTGATACGTAACGAGTCCTTGAATACCCCCACGTGAAAAACCTATAAAGTGTAATGGTACATCTGGATACTTTTTTCTTAATATACGCACAAGCGCATATACATCCTCACGGTCACTTCCACCAAACTCATCCTGACCATTATGATGCGTTCCACGGTAATAAGGTGCTGCAACAAGTGTATTCGGATAGGCAAAACGCATCAGTCCAGCTGGTCTAAGCGTCCCTACCTGCCCTTTTCCACCGCGAAGATATATAATGATGCGTTCTACAAGTTTCGGCTCATATAATAAGCCTTTAACTTCAAATTCGTCAGACTGATAGGTTATCTCCTGAAAACTTATATCTTTATAAGTTGCAGGAATTACTTTACTCGTGATGAACATCAAAACGCTCCTTTAGTGTATCTAATAGGTATAGAATACAGTCATCTTTTAACAGGAAACTTTTATCTTCTGTCTGAATGTCAGCCAGCGCCTTTGCAATTACCGGACCATCTGTTTCCAGATAATCTTCACGCTTGTCGATTTGCGCTACTTCTACATAGAAGACATCTTTACTGAATGGTGACTGATCATATACGGTATAGGTACCTATAAACTCATAATTACGCACTACACCACCAGTTTCTTCATATAATTCACGATGCATCGCCTCAATAGGTGTTTCATCATACTCAACCTTACCACCCGGGAATTCAATACCTCGAATTTTATTATGCGTAAGTAGCATATTACCCTTAAAGTTTGCTATTATTAGTACATGTTTACTTGTTGGAATATCAGCCTTATCTTTAATTTCGAGGATTACTTTATTTCCAACATGATCTGTAAATATCATTAATCTGCTCCATTCATCACAAAATTATCTATCTAGAGGTCTCTATGAAAAAACTAACTGTACTTTTTATTATTTTAACATTAATTATTACCGGTTGTGCAGCACCACAGGAAAAAAAGAAACCATTGACGAAAGACCAGATTATCGCTCGAATGCAGAAGAATATTAAAGCAACAGACAGCATTTCTCTTGATGCCACTAATAAGACAACGATTTCATATGATAAGTTCACAACAAAGTTTACACAGGATACAGCATCTCAATTTGATACGATCAATAAAAGTGCGCTACTTATTAAAGCTGATTCAAATAACACGAAATATCCTGTAAAGTCTGTTATATTCAATATGGATGAGGGGAATATAGAAGCCTTTCCTGAACCTCAATATTTAAATTATCGTGCTCGTAATGCCGATATTCAGTACTTTTCAAGTGTCCAATCAAATATGGTCAATTTAACAGATATTGTTCAAAATGTCGTCAAAAAAGAAGTTGATAATATAAAAACGACGGATAGCACGATTCAATATCAAGGTAACTCTCAAAATTTAAAACATCTGTTTGATTACGGCGTCGATTTCTCAAGCATGAATCAAGTATCTACATTTAATGATCTCACTGATATTAAAATTCAGAGTGGTTCATTTGATGTTGAATTATCACCCGTGAAGAAGCTGCCAAAAACGCTGTACTTTGATATCAAGGTCAATGCTAAAATTAAAAATAAACCTGTCACAATATTGATGAAACAGGAAACGCACTATAAGAACTTTAATAAAACCAATGTATCTATGTATAAAGCAGAAGAAATTGATTAGGAGATTATTATGAAACAACTATTATTAGCTGGTATTAAATTTTACAGA
Organism: Macrococcus sp. PK; assembly: GCF_022501545.1. Lineage (NCBI taxonomy): Bacteria > Bacillati > Bacillota > Bacilli > Caryophanales > Staphylococcaceae > Macrococcus > Macrococcus sp. PK. The sequence goes on along the minus strand of NZ_JAEPRF010000018.1, from coordinate 2,709 downwards.
AATTATATCTCACCAATGACACCACCCACATGCCGCTTCACACCGACATGTTCCCAATATGGATTAGAAGCAATTGAAACACACGGTGCATTAAAAGGAAGCTATTTAACGATCGTAAGAATCCTTAAATGTCATCCGTTTCATCCCGGTGGTTATGACCCGGTCCCAGACAAAGAACATCATCATCATTAAAAAAGGAAATTCCGAAATGGAATTTCCTTTTTATCTATACAGCTTTATTAATCGTAAGCAGCTAATAATGTGAGATGAGATTTCTTTACTTTTGGTACAGAAATATTGAGTCGATTGTCGTTAATTATTTCATCATATTCAGTAAAGTCATGCGCAAAATAGGTACCTTTCGGCGTAATGTCCGGTACAGTCTGAAACGTTTCACCGAGCAGCGCAGTGAAATATTTACTGAGACCAAATTCATACATGCCGCCGGATACGAGCTTCATTTCTGGTAAGTCTTCTTTTATCTTAAGTGCACTAGTCACGCCACCTAATCTACTATATTTAATAACTGCAGTATTAACGCCTATATTATAAAATTGTTGTATCGTATGCGCATCAGTCGCACTTTCATCAATAGCAAGATTAACCTTCGGATTCAAGCGATGCATTGAACGATAATCTTCAATAGAACTGAACGGCTCTTCAAAATAAAGAATGTCATACTCAGAAAGTTTACGGATCAAGTTAAAATGATTTGCATCCATTAACCCGTTTGCATCGATGACGATCTCTACATCACTCGTCTTACGAATGGATTGTACTTGCGCTAAAATATTGTGATGCATCTTTAATTTTACACGTGTAGCGTTCGGTTGAATAACACGTGCATCATGATGTAACGTTTGACCGATCAACACAGTCACTGGCTTTAGCGTATTAAAATATTGATACGCAATGATATCAAAACAACTGGATGCATTCGGTTTTTCAGAATCAAGTAAAGCATTGAATGCTTCTATTGAAGATATCGGTCTATTTTTTATTATTTGAAACTGATTGACGAGTGATTGATAAACCGTTTCAATCGTTTCAAAATGATACCACGGTGTCTCAAAACTATTTGCTTCCGCATAATATTCCACACCATCAATTACGATACCTGCTACAAGTACCTTCCGCTCATTTAAAGTAATAAGATTTGTCTTGATCGGCGCTTTAAAAGGTGCAGCATATGAATAAATATTAAGCTTTGAGATATTCATGGATAAACCATTCCTTACATTGATGACGTGATATTTTTCCGTTCGATGTTCGTTTTAAATTATTTACTCGAATAAATTGTTTAGGATGCTTATATTTTGCGATATTGTTATTTAATGCATTCTGAATAGTTGCATCCATATTATCATCCGCTTCATATAAACAAACCGGCACACTGCCCCACTCTCTGTCCTTAATACCAATAACACAAGCTGCTTGTACAGACGTATGACTTAATATGGCCTGCTCAATTTCTGAAGGATATATATTTTCTCCACCTGAAATAATTAAATCTTTGCGACGGTCTAATATATAAAGATGATCCTCTTCGATATACCCGATATCTCCTGTTAAGAAATATCCATCTATGAATGCTTCTTGATTTGCACTTTCCGGATAAAGATAACCGTGCATGACATTATCACCACGAACACCAATTTCACCGACCTGATTCACTGCATTAAATAATTGGATATTTTGATTGACCTGACCGACACTCTTTGGATACTTTTGAATATCTTTTGGTGATGCTGTAATCATTTGAGAACATGTTTCAGTCATTCCAAATGATGTATAGATAGGTAGGTTTGCACTTCGTGCCTGAATAAGTAAACGATCATCTAGTTTAGCACCACCAATCAGTATGCCTTGAAGGGCATATTGCTGGTTAAGTCCTTGTCTTAAGAGACGTTCTAACGTTTGGGGTACAAGCGAGATATGTGTGATCTCTTTTTCTTTAATATCGTCGATAATCTGCTTAGCATCAAACTTTTCATGCAATACGACAGTGCAGCCATCAATCACTGCACGTAATAATATGCTTAATCCGCTTATATGAAACAATGGCAGAACATCCAGCCAAATTGAATCATGGTCATACGTAAATATCTGTTTACAATTTCCGGCACTTGCTAAATGATTAATAAAGCGTTGAGGTACTGCTTTCTGAACACCAGTCGTCCCTGAAGTAAACATAATAGATAATATATCTTCTGGATGATTCGGTTTGGCAGTTAATGTTGAATGCTGATTTATTGCCTTTCTAACAAACTCTGATTTATGTATAGCAGAGATGTGCGTGTAATTATTATTTGAAAATAAAAGCTCTGTATCCACAGACGTCATTTGCTTTCTCATTTCATGTTCAGTCAGATGCTTATTGATCATCACTATTTCAATATTCGCAATTATCGCAGCATGAATAAAATAACAATCCATTAATGTATTTTCCGCTACAAGCGCAACACGATGATGTTGAAGTTGATCGAGTTCGTATGCTACTTTTTGAGCTTGTTCGTAGAGTAATTGATAAGAAATATGTTGATCTTGATATAAAATTGCTGTTTTATCTGGATATCGATTTGCTGTTGTCTTAAGCCACTGCATAATGCCACGTCCTCTTAGTTAATATAATTATCATATCAAAAAGAAGAAGTTGATACATCGGAATGCGCTTTAGTGCTAGATGTTGATATATATTGTTTATCAACA
>NZ_JAEPRF010000017.1:0-121611 GCF_022501545.1 Macrococcus sp. PK | reverse complement strand
GGCGGTGTCTTAACCGCTTGACCAAGGGGCCGTGTTTTCAACAACGAAATTAATCTTATAATGATTCAGAAATAAAGTCAACAGTTTTTATAAAAAAACTTCACGAATTGTAAACTTTCCTATCAACCCTTTAAAAAAGCATTATAAATGACACTAAAATACACAAATGAAAACAGCGCACCCATGGGTACGCTGCGCTTTACCATACTTTTGTTATTGAGATTTCTCCCAAACACTTCGAACATTTATACTTCCCTGTATTCACTTTACGTTTTCTTAAGTAAGTCTGTCCGCATTTTTTACATGCATATGTGTATTTATAACCTTTGACAGAAGGAATCATCTCACAAAATCTAGGCGCTCCAACTTTTTCAGATAGATTTTTAAAGTCTTTATCGCGATGTTTATATCCTTTCCCTGCTAGATGTAAGTGATAATGCACGAGCTCATGTTTAATAATATCAACAACCGCATTCTCACCGAAAGTAATATATTGCTTCGGATTAATCTCTATATTATGACTGTTCAATAAATATCTGCCACCAGTAGTGCGTAAGCGATTGTTAAATGTCGCAAGATGCTCAAAAGGTTTATCAAAATATTCAATGGAGATACGTTCAACTAGCTGCTGTAAATCACTATTTTGCATTTGGATCCTTCATTGTTAATGCAACTTTACCTTTATCTTCAAAGATATCTTCAATCCACACATCGACAATATCTCCGACTGACACTACATCTGTAGGATGCTTAACAAATTTATTTGATAATTTTGAAATGTGCACTAAACCATCCTGTTTCACGCCAATATCTACAAATGCACCAAAGTCTACTACGTTACGTACAGTACCTGATAATTTCATCCCTTTACGTAAATCTTCTATTGATAGAACATCCGACTTAAGTAACGGTGTTTCAAAATCTTCACGTGGATCTCTTCCAGGTGCAATAAGTGCTGCAATGATATCTTCTAAAGTCGGTACACCGATAGAAAGTTTATCTGATGTTTGTTCCAGATTCAGTTGATTCAGTTTTTCTTTTAATGCATCGGTACCTAAATCATCAATTGTCATACCAATCGATTCGATTAACGCATATGTCGCATCATAACTTTCAGGGTGTATACCTGTATTATCTAACGGTTCACTACCGTCAGGTATTCGCATAAATCCGATACTTTGTTCAAACGTCTTTTTACCGAGCCTCGGAATCTTAGCAATTTCTTTATTATGTTTAATAGGTCCATTCTCTTCACGATGTTTAATGATATTCTCAGCGACTGTAGAAGATAATCCTGAAACATACTGTAATAACGGAGCTGATGCTGTATTTACATTGACTCCAACTTTATTCACTGCAGTTTCTACAACAAATGATAAAGCTTCATTTAACGCTTTTTGGTTAACGTCATGCTGGTATTGGCCTACACCGATAGATTTTGGATCAATTTTCACAAGTTCTGATAACGGATCCTGTACACGGCGACCGATTGAAACCGCACTTCTCTCTTCTACCTGAAAATCAGGAAACTCTTTACGTGCTAGATCACTGGCAGAATAAACTGATGCTCCCGCTTCATTCACGATAATATATTTTACATCTAAATTATTTTCTTTAATAAGGGCTGCAACAAATTGTTCTGATTCACGACTTGCAGTACCGTTACCTATCGCGATTAATTCAACATTGTTCTTTGAAATTAACTCAAGCAGCTTCTTCTTTGATTCTGCTACTTTACTTACTGGCGGATGTGGATAGATAACTGCTTTTTCAACAAATGTACCAAACGCATTGATTACTGCTAATTTACATCCCGTTCTGTAAGCTGGATCTAGACCAAGAATGACTTTACCTTTAAGTGGTGCTTGTAATAAAAGATTCTCCAAGTTAACAGAGAAAATATCAATTGCCTGTGTTTCAGCTTTTTCAGTTAGTTCATTACGAATTTCACGTTCAATAGATGGTAATATTAAACGCTTTAATGCTTCTTCAATTGCCAGCTCAATATATTGATTTGAATCGACTTCTTTTTTTACCATCTGTTTGCGGATATATGTTTTTATACGTGTATCGTCGACATTTACACCTACTTTTAGTACACCTTCTTTTTCACCACGGTTAATCGCGAGTGTACGATGCGGTACAATCTTATTCACTTTTTCTGAGTAGTCATAATACATTTCAAATACTGCTTTTTCATCTTCGGCTTTTTTCTTCTTAGTAGTTACAATCAGACCATTTGTCTCTACAAACTTTAATATGTATTCTCGATACTTCGGCTCATCTGAAATAATTTCAGCAATAATATCAATCGCACCATTGATTGCAGCTTCAACATCTTCAACCTCTTCATTTATAAAGTTTCGTGCCTCACTTACAATATCTTTCCCTTCAAAAGAAAGGATCATCTGTGCCAAAGGCTCAAGACCTTTACGCTTCGCTTCTGTAGCACGTGTCTTCTTCTTTTGTTTAAACGGACGATATAAGTCTTCTACACGTTGAAGCTTCACCTGCTCCATGATTTCCTGACGTAATTCATCTGTAAGCAAACCTTGTGCTTCAATTGTTCGGATAACATCATCTTTTCTTTTCTGTAGTGTTTCCATATAGCGATATTCAGTTTCAATATCTTTAATTTCAACTTCATCTAATCCACCTGTTACTTCTTTACGGTAACGTGCGATAAATGGCACTGTATTCTTTTCTTCTAAAAGGTTCAATACAGATTCAATCTGTTCTTTTTTAAATGGTAATTTTTCAATAATTAAATCAATAATATGTTTTTGCATAGCTGCCTCCTTAAGATACGTATATTTTACCACAATAGAAAAACTGCTGAAAACAGTCGCTTGTTTTCAGCAGTTATAATTTAACTTTTTTGAACAGCATCGCGTAACTTTTTAATCGCTGTACGTTGTAACCTTGAAACATGCATTTGACTTAATCCGATTTTCTCGCCTGTTTCTTTTTGGCTTAAACCTTCTATAAATGTGCATTGAATAATTTCTTTTTCACGATCAGACAAAATCGGCAATACTTTTTCTAAAATCATACGCTTTTCAGTTAATTCATAACCTTCTTCAGTATCACCCATTACATCAAGTAATGTCACTGTTGAGCCATCTTTATCAGCTTCGATAGAATGATCGACACTCAGTGCATTATAACTTTGACCCATCTCCATCGCTTCCAGTACTTCTTCTTCAGATGCTTCAATATAATCAGCAATTTCTTTAATTTTAGGAGAACGGCCGAGTTCATTTGTTAACTCATCTGTCGCTTTCTTTATCTTTGGCCCGATTTCTTTGATACGTCTCGGTACGTGCACACTCCACGTTTTATCTCTTAAATATCGTTTGATTTCTCCAATGACTGTCGGCACTAAAAACGCTTCAAATTTACGGTCAAAACTTACATCAAATCGGTTAATGGCACCAAGTAAGCCAACCATACCAACCTGTACTAAGTCTTCATGATGACTTTGACCTTTTGAATAGCGATATGCTAATGATTCAACTAACTTCTTATAATGCATAACAAGTTCGTTTTGAGCCATTTCATCTTTAGTATCTTGATAAAGCTTTATCCAAGCATTTATCTCTTCTGGAGTAACATCATTATAATTAGAACTGGTCATGAAGTTACACCTACTCCCCCGCAATATACTTTGTCATACTAATTGTAACACCGCTATCTTTCTTAACGTTTACTTCATCCATTAATGATTCGATTAAGAATAACCCTAATCCACCTTCACGAATAAAATCGATATTTTCATTTTCCTGATAAGGTCCTAATTCTGATTTAGCACGTTCATAATCAAAGCTTGTACCAGAATCAGAAACGATTACTTCTACTTTGTCTTCAAAAATGACATATCCAACTAATACATCACCTTTAACATCACCTTTGTAGGCATGTTTCACTGCATTGGTAACTGCTTCACTGACAGCAATCTTAGTGTCTTCGATATCATCGTATGAAGCACCAGCTCTATTTAAGATACCTGATAATGTTAATCGTACTAAGCCCACGTACTCAGCGGCTGCAGGAAATCTCATTTCGACATAATCATATGTTTTTTCCATATTATTCTCCCTCCACCGGCTGGTTAACATGCATAAGATCTTTTAATCCTGTAATATCAAATAATCGCTCTATACGACTATTTACACCTAATACATATAACTCTTTATTGTTTTTATTGAGTTCTTTTAATGTACCGACAAATAAGCCTAAGCCAGTACTATCCATATATGTAACTTCATCAATATGTAAATGAATATCATGTGTTCCTGCACTTCTGATAGGGACTAATACTTCTTGTAATTGTGGCACAGTTGCAACATCTAACTCTCCTGCGACGTTAATCTGATAAAAACCTTCTTGTTCAATCGTATCGATAGTTAAGTTCATGAATAATCTCCTTAAAATCATAAAATTTATAAATACTTAAAATATTATAGTATAAATATGAATACCCCCAACTTGAGGATATAAACATATTATTTTGTTCTTTTTATAATTAATATCGTTAAATCATCTCTTTTTTTAGGATCACCTATCGCAATCAGTTGTTCATAGACGACTTGAACGATATCTTGCGGATGTAAATCTTTGTATTGATAAATGAAACCTAAGAGTTCTTTAGTCGTGATAAAATCACCATTCAGATGACGTATTTCAGATACACCATCCGTATAGACAATGACCATATCACCAATCTCCAGCTCCAGCTCTTCCTGATCATATCGCGTTGATGGATGTACACCAAGTACTAAACCACGTGCATCCAGTTCTTCAAAAGAATCACTTTTTTTACGATAAACGTACCCCGGCTCATGTCCAGCAGATGCATAATAGAATTTATTGTTAATTTCTTCATATAAACCGTAGAACATTGTAACGAACATGTTTTGGTTTACATTCTTTTCGACTACGCGATTTAATCGCTTTAATCCATCACTTGGCAACTGACTGTGTCCATATGAGTCCATACCGAACTTGATCATACTCATCGCAAGTGCTGCCGGAATTCCTTTCCCGATGACATCAGCAACAGCAAAGCTCATCGTACCATCTTTATGATCGATTAAGTTAAAATAATCCCCATTTACGCGATGTGCAGGCACACTAATAGCACCAATCTGAACATTATTAAGATGTGGAATTTGCGTTTTTAACATCGTCGTTTGTAAGCTCGCCGCTAAATCCATTTCTTTATCATGCGCTTCCATCACTCTAACGAGCGCTTTATAATCTCGATATGAAAATCCAAACCCGATAATCATCTCTGTTAGTACGTCCATCGCATAATGCTGTTCAATCGCGTTATAACCGGATTCAACGACGATATCTTTATGAAGTATCACGATTTCTTCAGGCGAGATATCAAGTTCGATCGCTTCAAAGCTCAATGTCTGAACATCTTCTAATGCTGTTTCTTCTTTATGCTCGATATATTGTTTAAGAATTTGAGTATATCGTTCAACAATCTTGTCAATTTGACGCATCCAACTTTCCTCCCTATAAACCTTAAAAGAGACTTTAAGATAACTTATGTTAGCCTAAAGTCTCCGAGTCATCAATAGATAAATTAAGACTAATTGCTAGTGCTGCATCAACTTCCTCCATCTTCTCTTTTGGCAGGTAAGTCAATTTTTCAATAAGTCGATTTTTATCAATTGTTCTTATTTGTTCTAATAATATCACAGAATCTTTATCTAGATGATGATTGGTCTTACCAATCTCTACGTGGGTTGGGATTTTTGATTTATTGATTTTTGCAGTAATTGCTGCAACTATAACCGTCGGACTATATTTATTTCCTATATCATTTTGAATGATTACTACAGGTCGTTTACCGCCTTGCTCTGAACCTTTAACAGGTGACAAATCAGCTAAATAAACATCGCCGCGTTTCATTTATTCACCATCAGTTTGTACTGACATATGATCCACATTATCATACACTTCACATTCAAGGAGATAATGTTCTGAAGCAATTAACAGGTTAATTTCAGCCATTGATTGATAACCTTCAATCAACTGTTGTTCTTGTAGTTTACTCATCTTTTCTCCTCCAGTTACACGATTAACATAATTTTATCAAAAAATTTGTGGCCGTACCATTTTTATTTTAATAATTCATTATATTTTTCGACCGAACCGTCAGTATTATAAAATTTCGGTAATCTTCTACTTAAACTTGTCAATACTTCATAACTAATCGTCCCGAGTTGCGCTGCCACCTGTTCAATAGATTGCTTGCTATCCGTATGATGATCGATAATAATCGCTTGTGTGCCAACAGGTGTTCCTTTAGGTACACGTGCGATAAACTGATCCATACATATACGCCCGATAATTTCAGCATCAGTTCCTGCAAGATTAATTTTATAACCTTGCAACTTTCGATTTAAGCCATCCGCATAACCTAATGGGAATGTCGCAACCGTTTCTTCATGTTCAGCAGTATACGTCGCACCATAACTAACAGTATCACCAGGCTGTATATCTTTAACGAAATTCACTGTTGAAACAAGCTGCATCGCCGGCTTTAATTTAAGTTTAGAAATACTCTGAATATACTCAGAAGGATAGTACCCATATAAGCTAATACCTAAGCGTAAAGCTGTACATGCTGAAGCATCAAAACGTAAAGCGGCTGCACTATTTTGACAATGAATATATGATGGCAGTTCGTTTGAATGAACGATATCTATAAATTTATTGTATGCAACTGACGCACTGTCATTATCTTCGTCCGCACAACTAAAATGCGTATATACACCTTCAAAGATTGTTTTATCGTGCGCTTGAACAAGATCAACAACTTGTTGATATTCCTGCTTATCACGCATGCCAATGCGACCCATTCCAGTATCCACCTTTAAATGAACCCAGAATGGTTTGTCGTCTTCGTCCAGTAACCGAAGTGCTTCTTCTAACCAGGATAATCCTGGCACAGTTAACGCTAATCTATGTTGACTTGCTTTATGTATATCTTTTGGTTCAATAATACCTAACACTAAAATTTTAGCTTTAATACCGTGCATTCTTAATTCGATTGCTTCATCAAGCGTTGCAACCGCAAAAAATTCAGCACCTTGATTATAAAGGTGTGTCGCAATTTGTACTGACCCTAGCCCATATCCATTTGCTTTAACTACTGCGATAACTGTCTTATTAGGATGTAATCTACCTACAGCTTTAAAGTTTTCATTGATCGCATCAAGATCAACATTGACGAAACTCGGTCTATATATCCTGTCACTCATCTCTCTCACCCCATCATTTAATACTCAAATTTTATCATACTTTTTGGAATAATCCATTATTCCTCTATCACTACATAAGCTGTTGCTACAGTTTCCGAATGTGCGATGCTCACATGTGCATCACTACCTACAATATAAGGCTTTCCATTATCATCATTTAAACAACAGATTTGATTAAATCTAAGTTGCCCAATGCCTGTGCCTAATGCTTTACTATAGGCTTCCTTAACACAGAACCTGCCCGCAAAAAATGCAACCTTACGTTTTTCACTTTCAAAACGATCATACAGTTCGATTTCTTTCGGATGCAAAATACGGTCAATCATCTTTTTATTTTCAAGTGATTTACGAATGCGCTCTAATTCAATAATATCTGTTCCAATACCTTTAATCATGACTGCTCCTTACATCGATGTTATTCATTTTTTGATGGATATATGCTTTTAATGTTTCGGCTTCATGTTCATGGACATAAGGTATTTCCATATCATTTTCAGCTGTAATAACCTTTAATGACTTAATATTAAAACGCTTCATGATAGGGCCTTGTTCCATTTCAACATTTTGAATCGTTACATAAGGCACAATTATTTTTTCTTTATTCCAGATACCGTTTAACGTTGTGATTTCTTCTTCACCTAATTGAAACAGTGATGTTTCATAAGTCAGTTTAGGAAATACAAAGAAATCCAGAACAAAGATTATCAATCCGATTAATGCTATTCCGATAAATACATATGGATGAACTGGAATAAAATCTTTAAACTGAATAAACCATAATACTGCTAAGACGATTAAAAAGACACTCGCTGTTAAACACGCACCAATCTTCATTAGTTTTAAGCTATCTCTATGCATCTTATTCATATTGACGTCGCTCCTTTAACAAGAACCAATCATAGATGTTTGCAGCATCAACTTGTTCGATATAATCTAAACGACATTGTATGCTGTTACTTCCTGATGAAATGCCTAAACCGACACTTCTCAAATCTGCACGATTCATAAATGGTGTGGATGATACGTCTAACCCGATAATGTTCTCTTCTTTAATAAAAGAAGTTTGCATTACAAATACACCACCATTACGCACATTAATCTGATCATCTAAAATAATATAGCCTGAATTTTTATATTTGATGATTGCTGTGATAAGGGTTAACACCATCAGCAGAATAACAATCAACCATGTATATTCAAACCAGTAATACTGAACGATACCACCAACAATTAATAATATTACCCAGGAAACCTGGAAGTATCTGCGGATACTGCGCTTTGGAATAACTTTGTTTACTTCATCAAATTGATACTTCGGAACGAGTCTTTGAATCAATTGATATGCCTCATCACGATTAATAAATGGTAATACTTCTTCATCACCTAAAATGCTGTCTTCTGAACCTTTCATTTCACTCGTTGTAGTAACGACAAATGATGTTTTATTCAATAACTTTCTAAGATAACTTTGTTTTTCTGTGACTTTCTGAATATTTTTTACAGCGATGTATTTATTTTTTCGTTCGAATAAACCATATTTAATGTTGATTAACTCACCGTCAAACTTCACAGTATACTGATGATATTTCAGCGCAGTAATAAATACCCCGATAATATAGCTAAATAACAGTGCCACTAGAATGATAATACCTACCATCATATAACTTTCTCCAACGATACTTTCCAATTTATCCAAATATCTATCCAAATTAAAAATATCATTCACCTGAGAATAAATCGCACTCACAACCGCAATGACCGTAAACATCGACGCACTTGTTGAACTCATCAAAATTAAATCCATAAAAGATAACTGATAAATCGTTTCATAAGACTTTTCGTCGTATTTAATTATATCCTCTTCTTCATGATTTTCTATTAGACTATCTTGTACAACGGCACCCTGTTGCAATTGAAATTTTCGCTGATTAATATAATCACTTAAAGCTTGAGCATCATTCTTTCCGATACTATTCAATTCAATCCCGTCACCCGCTGTTTTAATATGCATGATGACACCACCAAGCAATTGATTCGCAATCCCTGCAGAAGTATCCATCGTCTGAATTTTACCGATATATATTTCTTTTATTGTACGACTGATAATACCCTTTTGAAGCATTAATTTATCATCTTCAATCCAGTATTTTGTTATCTTTGCTTCAATCATGCTAAATATTGCACTCAATAAAGTAAATAATAAGATCAAGATAGCAAAGCCATTATCAAGTAGTGCCTCTTTAGAGAAACCATCTTTGATGATTAAGAACAACCCAAAACCTATCGGAAAGATATTACTTTTTAAAGATTTAAGCAGATTAGATAGATACGTAGAATAATGAAGTGATTTTTTAGTTGCGTCCATGATGAATCTCCTTAATTCTTGCAATAATACGTTCCGCTAACGCTTCAGCTTCTTTTGTTTCCATATAAGGTAGAACAACCATATCTCCACGTGTATAGACAGTAACAACTGCAAGATTAAATTTTTTCATGATAAATCCTTGTTCAATCTTTACTGACTGCATCAAGTCTAGTGGTACAATCTTTCTACTCATGAAAAAAGCACCACTATTCATTTCAAGTGTAGCCTGATTGAGCTGATAACGTGTGTATTTATAACTTAAAAAAATACCGAGTGAAAGAATATAGATGGGTATCAGCATCAATAAGAATATCAAGTATGTATAACGCCATTCATACAACCAATTGATACCAAAATATAATCCCGTACAGATGGCTAAAGTGAGTAACGTATAGATGCTCCATTTAATACGTCTGTATTTAGGAGTATTTGCAGGTTGTGCATGTGGTAACGGTTCAAAATACAATTCAATCGCCTCCATTTATGTAAATTATAACAAAGAACATAAGATTTTCATAAGGTGAGTATTATATGTGAAGTTTGTCTCTGTTTTTTTGTGCGGAAGTGGCGGCAAATTCATTTTGAAGACACTTACTCACGCTCACTTCTGGTTTTCTACACGGAAGTGGCGGCARATTCATTTTGAAGACACTTACTCTCACTCACTTCTGGTTTTCTACACGGAAGTGGCGGCAAATTCGATTTGAAGACACTTACTTTCACTCACTTCTGGTTTTCTACACGGAAGTGGCGGCAAATTCATTTTGAAGACACTTACTCACTCATCCCAAAAAAAACAAAAAACACCTCAAACTAATCTCTTCGATTAATTCAAGGTGTCTAAAATAACTATTTATTTTTTATGGTCTGCAAATGTTCTTGCTTTAAAAGGTTTTTTTCCGCCTTTTGAAGCACCTGCTTTACCAGAACGATCAAATGATTTACGACGGTTATCTTTACCACCATCTTTAGAACGACTGCGAGATCCGCCTGGACGTCCGCTGTTTCCACCGCGGCCACGGCCATAAGATTTACCGCTTCCGCCTTTACGGCCAAGTGGTTTTTCGAATGTTAATTGTACATCCACATCGTTATTAGATTTAATTAATTCTTGTAATAATGATGCTACTAATTTCACATCACCATGTTCGTTAATTAATTCCTGAGCGATTGACTCGATACGTGCTTCAGTATCTTTTTCAACCCATCCTTTAACTTTCGTCTTAACATCTAATTCACGGGCTTTCATTACTTCACCAGGTGTTGGTGGACGTAAAGCCGTCATTGTACGGTTTTTAGACTTTTCAATTTGACGGATGTAATCCATTTCAACTGGGTTAACGAATGAAATCGCCATACCATGTTTACCGGCACGGCCAGTACGACCGATACGGTGTGTATAACTTTCAACATCTTGAGGAATATCAAAGTTATAAACGTGTGATACGCCAGAAATATCTAATCCACGTGCAGCAACGTCTGTTGCAACAAGGATGTCAATTTGGTCATTTTTAAATTTCTTAAGTACTTCTAAACGTTTCGCTTGAGTGATGTCACCATGTAAACCTTCTGCACGGTATCCTTTAGAGATTAACGCACTTGTTAACTCATCTACGCGACGTTTCGTACGTCCGAATACGATTGCAAGTTCAGGTTGATGAACATCTAAGAAATTCGTGAATGTATCAAACTTCTCTAATTCTTTAACGATTGTGTAATGCTCGTCGATATCAGGGTTTGAATCAACGTTTGTCATTGTCTTAACAATGATAGGATCTTTCATGAACTTTTGAACTAACTCTTGAATGGCTCTCGGCATTGTTGCTGAGAATAACATTGTTTGACGTTGTTCTTTCGGTAATTTATCCATGATAAAACGCATATCATCGATGAATCCCATATTCATCATTTCATCCGCTTCATCTAAGATTAACGTATTGATGTCTTCAGTTTTTAACGTACGACGGTTTAAATGATCGATTACACGACCAGGTGTCCCAACTACGATTTGGGGTTTCTTTTTTAATTCTCTAATTTGACGGTCAATCGGCATTCCACCGAATACTGTCGCTACTTGAATCCCTTGTCCACGACTAAATGCTTTTAATTGTTCAGCAACCTGGACAGCTAATTCACGTGTAGGAGCAAGAATTAAACTTTTGATCCCCTCTTGGCCTCTAACCTTTTCAATTAAAGGAATTCCAAAAGCACCAGTTTTACCAGTACCAGTTTGCGCTTGGCCTAATACGTCACGGCCTGCCATCGTATGAGGGATACTATCCGTTTGAATCGGTGTAGGTTCTGTAAATCCCATTTTCTCCAGCGCATTTATGGTAGGTTCGCTGATACCTAGGTCTCTAAATTTTTGCAATATTATTTCTCCTTTTATCTTTCATAAATTACGCCTCTATAGTGTGCGCATTCGACTTGTCCTCATGGCACAGAGTAATTTTCCACTCTCTTACCTATTCAACTTCTCTATCTTAGCACCTATCGTATATTTTTACAATCAATACAATTGTAAATACAAGTTTAAAAGTATCAAAAAAATGACTGTAAGCTATACAGTCATTCATTTTATATGAACCGGAAATATTTTTTATTTATTTTATTTATTACGTTATTTATCCCACAATCATTTAAATGAGATGATTAATAATCGTTTCAAGCGCCATGCCGCGGCTTGCTTTAAATAGTATAACCGTTTCTGGATTTAAATATGGTATAAGTGCTTCTTCAAGTGCTTCTTTCGTTTCAAAATGCATAGCATTCGTGAAATCTTGTGCTTTATCATGGATGTATTTCGCCTCAGTGCCGACAGTAAATAAATGATCAATTGATTTATTTTCGAAATAACCACCTACTGCTTCATGATACATTTTTGAATCAGGACCGAGTTCTAACACATCACTAAACACGATAATCTTCGTCGGAACATCCATGATTGATAACGTATCAATAGAAGCACGCATGCTCGTCGGACTTGCATTATACGCGTCATTGATTAAACGGGATTTATTCTGGCCAATAATTTGTTCCATGCGCATATTTGTTAAATGCAGATGTCCTAAATTATTATTTATTACTGCGTCACTTAATCCAAGTAATCGACCAATTGCGATTGCAATCGTAGCGTTACGTGCATTATGTGCCCCAAGTGTCGGAATACTAAATTGCGCTGCTCCCACTTTAAAAGCAATACTTCTTTCAGATGCTTGTAAGTCATGAATGTAAAAATCATTATCCTGATTAAAGCCGATACTTTTAAAGTCACCATTAGTCTTATCTACTAACTCATTTAATAATGGTTCATCGCCATCATAAAATAATGGCCCCTTTAATCCTTCAGTAATTTCAAACTTAGCTTGTGCAATACCAGCGCGTGACCCTAAGTCACGCATATGACTTTCACCGATATTAGTAATTGCAGCAATATCAGGTTGTACGAGATTTGATAAAAATGCAATCTCACCAAAGCCTGACATACCCATCTCTAATATAGAAATTTCTGTGTCTTCATCTAATTGACATAACGTAATCGGTAGACCGATTTCATTATTGTAGTTCCCCTGCGTCTTCTTAACTTTAAAATTCGGTGCTAAAACAACTTCTACCATATCTTTTGTAGAGGTCTTACCGTTACTGCCTGTAATCGCAATAACTTTCGGATTTACTTCTTCTAAATAAGCTTTACCGATTGCCTGTAATGCGCTTAAAGTATCATCGACCACAACTAGCGGCAAACCTTCAGGCATATTTGGCGCATCGCTTTGCCATAAAGCAGCTGCAGCACCACTTTCAATTGCTTGTGCCACATATTGATGGCCATCAACATGTTCACCTTTAAAAGGGATAAACAATACATCCTCATTAATATGTCTTGAATCAATCGATACACCATCGATCATCACATCATGATTCCCTTTTAACGTGCCATTCGTTTGTTCTGCAATCCATTGTAATTTTCTTTTTATCATCTTAATCAGTCCATTTTGTATTTAATTTTTTTCTTTTCTGCATGACGTTCTTTTGCTAAATTAATCAGTTCAGTAATAAGTTCACTATAACTCATACCCATGTTCTGCCAAAGTAATGGATACATACTAAATTGTGTGAAACCAGGCATCGCATTTGTTTCATTGATGTAAATCGTATTGTCTTCAGTTAAGAAGAAGTCTGCACGAACTAAACCTGAACAATCTGTTGCTTTAAAAGCTTCAACAGCCATATTACGCATTGTTTCCTGAATTTCTGAAGGAATATCAGCTGGAATTTCTAACTGAACTTTCCCGTCTTTATACTTTGATTTATAATCATAAAAATCTACATCTTTGACAACTTCTCCAGGTAATGTCGTTTTAGGATTATCATTCCCTAATACCGCAACTTCAATTTCACGCGCAACGACACCTTGTTCTACTACAAGTTTACGATCAAACTGTAGCGCTTCTTCAATGCCTTGAATTAACTCTTCACGATTCGTACATTTTGAAATGCCGACAGATGATCCTAAGTTCGCAGGTTTAACAAATACCGGATACTCTAATTTATTATTAACAAGCTCTAAAATATTATGCTTATAAGTCTCATATTCACTACGTAAAAAACTTACATATGGTAATTGTGGTAACCCGCGATTTGCAAATAGTTGCTTCATCACTAATTTATCCATAGAACTTGCAGCAGCTAATACTCCATTACCCACATACGGTAAATCTAATACTTCGAATAATCCTTGTATTGTGCCGTCTTCACCATTAGGTCCGTGAAGTAATGGGAAAATGGCATCATAAGATTTACCTTCAGTAGATGCTGTTAATAGATGCATAATAGAGTCATCATTTGATGATGATAATCTTAAAGTTTCGCTATCTTCAATACGTTCAGTGATTTGTGGACCTTTAATCCATTCACCTTCGTTTGTTATATAAATTGTATCTATCGCATATGTTGCTTTGTCCATAGCGTTGATTACTGATTGTGCCGTTAAGATAGAAACCTCATGCTCAGCACTTTTACCGCCATAGACGATACATATATTTTGTTTAGACATGTTAATTCCTCCAGAATATTAATATAATAATACTATCACGATATATGATGATATGCATGTTTTTTATCGAAAGGCGTAAATCATTCATAAAAGAAACATTTATTCCTATAATGTTTCAGCTTATTTATGTATAATAATGACTATAATTTATTTAGAGTAGGAGTTTGGCCATGGCTCAATCAAGTAATACAACACGCACCAAAATTAAGCGCCCATGGATTGAAAAAATCGATTGGTGGCTCATTATTCTTATATTATGTTTTTTTACTGTTAGTTTAACTGTAATCACATCTGCAATGGATGGTCAGCAATATGGTACGAACTTTGCTGAACGTCAAGTATTCTATTATATTCTCGGATTTATTCTCGCATTCAGTATTATGCTTATTAAACCGAAACTGATTAATAAATGGGTTTTCGTACTTTATTTTTTAGGTAATCTGGCCCTGCTCGGCTTACTGATACTACCTGAATCTTCTTTGACACCAACGATTAACGGTGCAAAAAGCTGGTATGTATTCTTTGGACGACTCAGCTTACAACCTTCTGAATTTATGAAGATTATCTTAATCCTGACATTAAGTAAGGTTGTATACGATCACAATCGTTTCACATATTACAAATCTTTTCAGACAGATATCATTTTACTGATGAAGATTGGCTTAACTGCGATTATTCCAATGATAT
This sequence comes from Macrococcus sp. PK, assembly GCF_022501545.1. Lineage (NCBI taxonomy): Bacteria > Bacillati > Bacillota > Bacilli > Caryophanales > Staphylococcaceae > Macrococcus > Macrococcus sp. PK. The sequence goes on along the minus strand of NZ_JAEPRF010000017.1, from coordinate 106,226 downwards.
TAATCTTGTTACAAAATGACTTAGGTACAACACTTGTGTTACTGGCGATTATTTTAGGAATTACTGTGGTCTCAGGAGTAACCTGGCGTATCCTTGCACCATTTTTAATTGGGCTTACAGCAATTGGTGCCACGCTTATACTTGCAATCATCTATAAACCTGAACTTATCGATAAAGTACTCGGCATTAAGACGTATCAGCTTGGCCGAATCAACTCATGGCTAAATCCGGCACAGTATAGTGACGGTGAAGGATTCCACTTGATGGAGTCATTAAAAGCTATCGGATCTGGTGGATTATTCGGTAAAGGATTTAAAGGCGGAGAAGTTTACATTCCTGAGAATCATACCGATTTCATCTTTTCAGTTATCGGTGAAGAATTTGGGTTTATTGGTACTGTAATCGTACTCGTATTATTCCTGGCATTATTTACACATTTAATTCGTATGGCACAAGTATCCACAAATCAATTCGCATCTATATTTTTAGTTGGATTAATCAGTATGATTATCTTCCATGTATTTCAAAATATCGGCATGACGATTCAGGTTGTGCCAATTACAGGTATCCCATTACCATTCATTAGCTATGGTGGTAGTGCGCTTTGGGCATTGATGTGTGGGGTAGGTGTTGCATTATCTATCTTTTATCACTCTGATGCCGAACAAATTAAAAAGTATAAGCAAGTGAGATAATCAATATCCACATAATAAAACTCTTTATCAACCAATATTGGATGGATAAAGAGTTTTTAATTTAAACAACAAAAAAAGACACTCTAAATTCGAATGTCATCTCATATGTATATTATTTTAATTTTGCGGGTGCTACATGTGGTAACGTACGCATAACTTCAAGTCGTGATTTTGTTTTTGAGATATTAACACCAAGTGAAGAAAGCAGAGTGACAACATTTTTCATTTTTTCCTGAGATTGTTTCATTTCGATCACTCCTAATCAATTTGTTAATACTAGTGTACCCGAAAATAACCAATATAGCTATAGGTCCATAGACTTATTTATGTAAAGATTTTGTGAACAATGATAGTGATTTGTAAAAAACAGATTCAGTATGAAAATTGTATAAACACAATTGTATAAACACAAAAGTATTTAATTGTTTTTTCATGTATAATAAAGCTAATTCTAAAGGAGGAATGCTTTTTGTCAGTATTCTCAAACATCGATTATTCTCAAGTTTTTTCAATACTTTTCTTTGTTGCATTTGTCTTTAACATATTTTTAGCTTTCGTAATTATCTTTTTAGAACGTAGACAGGCGGGATCCACATGGGCATGGCTACTTGTACTATTCTTCCTGCCGATTATCGGTTTCATAATTTATTTGCTATTCGGCCGTCAAATCAAACAGTCAAGTATCTTTAAGTTAGATGAAGAAGATAAAATTGGTCTTCAGCAAATTGTGCATGAACAGATGCATGCAATTGATGAAGATGATCTAATGGTGCGCTCTAAAGAAATTATGAAGCATAAAGATATTATTCGTATGAACTTAAATAATTATTCATCATTTCTGACGACAGATAATGCAGTTGAAATTCTTACAGATGGTCGCAAAAAGTTTGATGCGCTTATCCAGGATATACGTAATGCTGAAGATCATATTCATATTCAATATTATATATTTAAGCGAGACGGTATCGGTAAAGAAATATTAGATGTATTGATGCAGAAGCTTGAAGAAGGTGTCGAAGTTAAGATGCTGTACGATGATATCGGATCTCGTACATTAACTTTATCCCGTTTTAAAACATTTAAGAAGCTTGGCGGGCAGGTAGAAGCATTCTTCCCTTCTCACTTTCCTCTTATTAATTTCAGGATGAACAATCGAAATCATCGTAAGATCGTTGTAATAGATGGAAAAATCGGATATATCGGTGGCTTTAATGTCGGCGATGAGTATTTAGGACTAGATAAACGATTTGGGTATTGGCGAGATACCCATTTACGTGTCGAAGGTGACTCAGTCAATGCATTACAACTGCGTTTTATGATGGACTGGAATTCCCAGTCAACGCGTAATTTTATGCATTATGATAAAAAATATTTCCCGGATGTTGATAGTAAAGGCGAAATCGGAATTCAAATTGCTTCGAGTGGGCCAGATTCCAGTGAACAACATATCAAATTCGGTTATCTGAAGATGATTACATCAGCTAAAGAATCTATATTTATTCAGTCACCTTACTTTATACCTGACACTTCTTTGCTTGATGCATTGAAAATCGCTGCGCTTACCGGAGTAGAAGTCAACATCATGATTCCTAACAAACCCGATCATCCTTTCGTATATTGGGCCACATATTCAAACGTCGGTGAACTGATTCAGGCCGGTTGTAATATATTTATCTACGAAAATGGATTTATCCATACGAAGATGATGGTGATTGACGATGAAGTCGCAAGTGTCGGTACAGCAAATATGGACTTTAGAAGTTTTGAACTAAATTTTGAAGTTAACGCATTTATATACGATCATGATATTGCCTATAAATTACGTAAGACGTTTGAAGATGACGTTAAAGTTTCCAGTCAGCTCACACAGGAAATTTATGATCAACGCGTATTACTCATCAGAGTTAAGGAAGCCATTGCAAGATTAATATCACCGATATTATAAAAGAGAGTGAGAAATCAATTCCCACTCCCTTTTTATTTAATGTATCAATAAGAAATCAGCTGCTAAATTTAAGAAAAATACACTATGAACAATCAAATATGTAAATCCTAGTTTCTTTTGTTGTTTCGTGAGTTCGAAATGATATGTATTTTGCATGATTTACATCCCCTTTGTCATATAAATATGTTTTGAATTTTCTGATAATTCGTAATCTTATTATACCAACTTTTTATATAAAGTAAACATTTAAAAGGAGTTTTTTCACATGAATAACAAAGAAGTACTACTCATCACCGAATCATTTGTGAAAAATGTGCATAAAGATGAATCGAGCGGCCATGATTATGCGCATATCGAACGTGTCCGAAAAATGGCTGTTGAAATCGCTGAAAAAGAAGATGCTGATCTTTTTATCGTTGAGATGGCAGCGTTATTACATGATACTGTCGACGAGAAATTATTTGATACTATTGCAGCATGGGAACGATTGAATAAATTTTACGAGGAAATTCAACTTCCTATAGAACATCGACAAGCTATTAATCATATTCTTAAATATATGAGCTTTAATGGCGGAAAGAATGAAGGGAAGTTGAAATCGCTTGAAGGCAAAGTTGTTCAGGATGCTGACCGACTTGATGCGTTAGGTGCGATAGGAATTGCCAGAACATTTATGTTTGCCGGAAAGTTTGGTGAAGCGATGTATGATCCAAACATACCTGTTCGCGATGATTTAAGTGACTATCGAACACCGAGTACTGCTATCAATCATTTTTATGAGAAATTATTTAAGCTGATTGACTTGATGAATACAGAAACTGCAAAGACAATGGCAGAAGAACGTAATGCATATATGAAAACATTTATTGAACAAATTAAAAAAGAGTGGTGTTAGTGCGTTTGAAAGTGATTTGGGAAGGGATGATGGAAGTGACTTCAAATTTCGTTTGACGACACTTACTACAGGGTTTTGCATTTATGGTGGACGGAAGTGGCTTCAAATCTATTTTGACGACACTTCCGAACCCCTTTCCTCTCACCAATTAAAAAAAGTGACCTCAAATCAATTTTGAGGTCACTTTCTATCTAATTATTTCTTTTTCTTCTTTTTAGATGATACAACTTGCACATTTTTAGTTTTATTTTCTGCTTGATTTTGTTCATGTGCTGCTACTAAAGGTGCAATTTCTTCATGTACTTTCTTCTTATAGAACTTATTCCCTAACCATGTTTGAACAACTAAGAATGCTCCGCCGACAGCCCAATATAATGGTAACGCTGCTGGAGAGATTGCTGACATCCACACGATCATAATCGGTGAGATGAACATCATCATACGCATTTGCGCTTTTTGTTCTTCGGGAATATTCTGCATTGATACATAAGCCTGAATTGCATAGACGATACCTGCAATAACAGTCATTGCAATATCAGTCTTTGTTAAATCGAACCATAAGAAATCTGGATATTTTGTAATACCACCTGATGTCGGATATTTCAATACATAGAATAATCCAGTTACGATTGGTAATTGAATCAGTAATGGTAAACATCCCATGTTCAGTGGATTGATACCGTTATCTTTGTATAATGCCATCATTTCCTGGTTTGCAGCCATCTTCTCTTCTTGTGTTCGTGCGCGTTTCACACGTTCCTGAATTTCAGTCATCTGCGGCTTGATTAACGCCATCTTTTCTTTCATTACATACTGGTTCTTATATGTACGCATCATAAATGGGAAAAGTGCTAAACGTACGATTAAAGTAATCGCGATGATTGCTAAACCATAGTTATGTCCCATATTTGCACCTAACCAATGGATCAATTGGTCTAACGGATGTACAAATGTATCATAGAAAAATCCAGTACGATTCTCTTCTTTTGAATAATCACAACCCGCTAAAAATAATGCAATTGCAATGATTAACGGCCAAATTGCCTTTTTCTTCATTCTTTCACCTCATAATATTATTCACATAGAGGTTATTTTATCACAAAAAGTGATAATCATAAACAAAAACCATATATTTTTATTTATCTGTATAATATTTCAGGTAATCAGTAACAACCTGTTTAATATCGTCACTTTTCGTAATAGAAGAAATTGTTGAAATGCCATCAGCACCGGCAGCAAGAATCATCTCGCTATTGGCACTTGTAATACCACCGATTGCAACGATCGGAATGTCTTCATCATATAGTCTCATTTTACGAATGAGTTCTATGCCTCCAGGTTTCTTTGCATCACTTTTACTACTTGTTTCATATACTGGTCCTACACCGATATAATCAACATGCGTCAAATCAGATTGATCATATTCTGCAAAATTACCGACAGAGAGCCCGATAATCTTATCATTGAAATCATCAATGATGTTTTCGATTTTCTCATCATCCTGACCAAGATGAATACCGTCTGCATCAATTTTCTTCGCTAGTTCAATGTCATCGTTAACAATAAACGGTACACCTTTTGCTTTACACATCGCAAAAAGTTTTCGCGCTAATGTTTCTTTAGCTTCACCAGTCAGAGCATTCTGACCTTTTTCTCTGAATTGATATAGCGTAATACCTGCTTCAAGGGCCTCCTGTAATACTCGCTCAAGATTACCGTCAGATGTATCCTGAGTGCCTGCAATAAAATAAACGCGCAATAATTTTCTATCAAACATTCGCTACACTTCTTTCACAAGTCTATTCTCTGCCACATCACTTTCCTGTATTAAATATAACTGATCGATTAAATTCACAGCAAAATGTCCCGGCAAAGTGCCGTTAGACGCACGTTCAGCAAACTCTGAGGCAACAGTATATGTCGTCAATGCTTCTGTTAATGTTTCTAACGTTGGTTTAATTTCATTATATATGAAACTTGCAACAACTGCCCCTAATAAACATCCACCACCAGTGACTTTTGTTAAAAGTGCAGTACCATTCTCAATTAAGTTAATTTTTCCATTCACACAAATTGCATCGATTTCACCTGTTACGACAATCGCACAATTAAATTTATTATATGCAGCACGTGCCACATCTTCAGTTGACAGACTTGTATCTGCATCTGTCCCTTTCATATTCGCCTCCCCTGTCAAAGCTTGTAATTCAGAAGCATTCCCACGAATTACTGTAATATCATATGTTTCTAACAATTTTAAACAGAAATCTTTACGAAATTTAGATGCGCCACATGCAACTGGGTCCAATACGATAGGTACATCATGGTGATTGGCATATTTTGCAGCAGCCAGCATATTTTCAATATCATCTTCTTCAATTGAACCAATATTGATGAGCAATGCACCAGCATGTGTCAGAAATTCGTCCATCTCTAACTTTTCTGTCGCCATCGCAGGGCTGGCACCTAATGCCAGTAGGCCGTTCGCTGTAAAATTTTTAACTACATCATTTGTAATACAAATAATGAGTGGATTATCTTTTCTTATCTGTTCTAATATCATTATTCCATCTCCTGAAATTTAAAGTGATTAACTGGGCCTTGACCATGACCTAATTCTGGTGTGAATCGGATTGCTGCATCCATATAACGTTTTGCAAGTTGTACAGCTTCTACAATAGATTTTCCTTTCGCAAGTTCAGATGTAATTACTGCTGAATATGTGCATCCAGTGCCATGTGTGTGTTTTGTATCATAACGTTCACCTTGCAAAACAACAAAATCATCTCGAGTAAATAAATAATCTGTAGCATCTCCTTTAAGATGACCTCCTTTAATCAGCACACTGTCAGAACCAATTTCATTGATAAATATTTTACCGGCACGTTTAATATCATCGAGTGTTTCAACTTTCATCTGTACGATTTCCTCAAGCTCCGGAATATTTGGTGTCACAACCGTTGCTACATCTAAAAGTTTCGTACGCACCGCACTACGTCCATTTTCGTCAAGCAATGCATCACCACTTTTAGCTACCATGACAGGATCGATTACATAAGGGATATCATGTTTTACAATATAAGGACGCACGACATCCATGACTTCACTCGTTGCAAGCATTCCTGTCTTCACTGCATCCGGTACGATATCACTATACACACTCTCTAGTTGTGCTGCAATAACATCTACATCCTGATTAAATACTTGCTGAACGCCTAACGTATTTTGTGCAACAATGCTTGTTACGACACTCATACCATAGACGCCTCTTGATTGAAATACTTTTAAATCTACTGTTGTTCCAGCGCCACCCGTTGGATCTGTTCCTGCAATTGATAAAGCTGTCTTCATATTATTCAACCACACTTTCCCAAGTTTCTTGTGTATAAGCCATATTAAAGAAACGTTTCTCATGTATACAGCTTTCTTTAAAGTTCTTTGTTAATACCGCACGTTCCGCTTCACTTGCGTGTTCAGCAAATTCATCTACCCAGTCATCCAGATGTTCCATTAACGGCTTCATCTCTGTAGCATAGAAATCTACCCAGTCTTTAAATGGATTGCCGTTGAAATCATGACGTTCTTTCATCTTTAAAGCAACTTGCTGATAAACATATGGACACGGTGCCATCGCGCAAATTGTAAATGCTGCATCACTATAACGATATGCATTAAAATACATGTGTTTAATATAATGATCACTTGTTGGGTACCATTCTCCGTCTTTAATGATTGTTTTATAATCAACCTGTGCATAGTCTGCTAAAGTATAATGTGCAGTTACTTCTCCGTTCATTACAAAATCGATTTGTTCTAATAAAAATTTAATACCTTCTTTATCATCTAATTTCGGAATTAATAAGCTATAAATTTTCGCAAACTCGTTTAAGTAAAGATGGTCTGCTTTTAAATAATGAATCACTGCTTCTTTACTTAAATCACCACGCACCATTCCCTGTATAAATGGGTCATTGTAAATTGACTCAATAATTGGCTCTACTTCTTCTTTTAATTGTTGTGTAAACATCATTTACCTCCTAAAAGTTTATAAAGAAAGCCCATCTCCAAATAGGAAATGGGCTAAATACCATTATTAAAAATATAAAATCAATAAAGGAATTTAACTACTTTCCTACGCTAGCATTATCTAGATCAGGTAAAGGGTTTGACAAAGTCATCTCAGCCAAAAGGCACCCCTAGTAGTAATATATGTATTTAATGTTAGTGTAACGTAATCAAATTATGAAAGCAAGAATTGAAAAAAAGACTAACGACATTGTCGTTAGTCCTAAAATTATAAGCGAAGTCCACATACTGGCCAAGGTTGTGCGCCACGCATGTTATATAAAATTTGAGCACGTTTCGTTTGTTCTGCAGCTGATGCCTGATGCGGATATCCTGATCCACCAACGCCACGCCATGTTTGTAAATTAAACTGATACATACCATAGAACCCGTTTCCAGTATTAATAGATGGATTACCACCAGATTCACATTGTGCTAACGCAGCCCAATTTAAACCTCTGTTAATATAAGTAGTGTTTGTTGTTTTTACAGTTTTTGAACTTGTATAAGCAGTTTTACTTACAGGTGCTTTATAGGTAGATTTTTTGTATGATGTATTTTTGTAAACGACACTATTCTTATTATTAATCTTTAACACTTGGTTCGGATGGATTAAGTTAGATCTTAAGCCATTTGCTGATTTAATTGCTGCAATTGACGTACCATATTTATTTGCAACACTCCATAATGAATCGCCAGCTTTAACTTTGTATGAAGCTGCATCTGCTGTTGAAACTGCCATTGTCGTAGTGATTGCAATTGCTGCTGTAACACTTAAGATTTTTTTCATGTTTATTTTCCTCCGGGAAATGTTTGTTTTTTATTTTATAAATGAATTCTTTTGAATGAATATGCTTTGTTCTTGTAATTAACTATATCAGAAATAAATATTTCATAGGTTACAGCCAAATAAAAGATACGCTCTTTTATTACGCTTGCGTTACAATAAAAAATAAGAAATAAAGCAATTACCATATAGTGTTAAATTTTTAAGGGAAATATCAGAAACCTCGCTATATTATTAATTATGAAGATTGTCACACTTTTGAAACAATTCACTAAGATTTATCAAAAAAAAAAGCAGAACGTAAAGTTCTGCTTAAAATTTATTATTAGTATGCTGTTGACCAATGTTGCGCACCGTGTTGTGTATATAAAATACGTGCACGTTTCCATTGTTCTGCTTCTGAAGCTTGTGCTGGGTTACCAGTTCCGCCTACAGCTGCCCATGTTTGTGGAGAGAATTGGAATAATCCGTAGTAACCTGCTGCGTTAACTGCTCTTGGATTTCCACCTGATTCACGTTGCATGATTAAACGTAAATGTGCGTCTACTGATGAATTACCAGCTGGTGCTGACGTTTGTTGTACTGCAGCGCGTTTAGTTTGTTGTACTGGCGCTTTTTGAACTGGTGCTTGTTGTACACGAACTGCTTTTTGAGTTTGTTGTACTGGTTGAGCTTGTGGTTGTGCAGTTGCTGCAGTATTTTGCGTTGTAACCGGTGCTGAAACTGGTGCTGCTACTTTTTTAGCAACAGGTGCTGCTTTTACTGGAGCTGCATTCACATGTTTACGTTGTGATTTTTTCTCAACGATTAATAATTGACCTTCTTTTAATTCTTTAGAAGATTCAATTTTATTCCATTTTTTTAATTCAGTAATTCTTACGTCGAATTTACGTGCGATTTTACCTAAAGTATCTCCAGCTTTAACTTCGTATTTACCTTTAACTAATACTTCTAACTTTTGGTCAGGAACGATTACGTCTGATTCTAATTTATTGATCTTTTTAATCTTTTCGATTGTAGTGTCATATTTATCTGCAATCGTCCATAAAGATTCACCTTGAGCGACTTTATGTTCTTTTGCGTCTGCTTGTGTTGTAGCTACGCCTGTAGTAAGTATTGCCATTGTAGTAATTGCTGCTAATTTTTTCATTATATATAATTCCTCCGAATAGTCTCTTTTATCAATAACACTACTTTATCACGATTTTACATTTCTTTGGTTACAGCATTATTATAAGTAACTTCCTTAAATTACAAATATATTACAGCCTTATCTCAATTCGATACAAAAACCGTCTATCGCTCCGGCACGAGCGATAGACGGTTTAATTTGGGAGGTGTATTAGGATGTGAGGTGTGTGAGTAATGAAGCAATCTAACTTAAAATGGTAGTTGTTGATCTGTTATTTCTTCCTCTGTCATTTCAGAAGAACTATCATTATCTTCGTCTTCAATCACGCTATCATTATGATTAACTGACGATGCAACTTTATCATTTTCATTTTGCGTTGTTTCATTGTGATTAAGAGATGACTCGCCACTGAACTTCTGCACAATTTCTTCTGCTTGTTCTTGAATCTCAGCAGACATCTTTTCATCTTTATTCAGTTCAGTAGACCATCGCTGATTATATGTTGTTACTGAATCACGTTCTTGTTGAGCTGTCGTTACATTAGAAACAGTTTCCTTTTTGTAATCTGATGCTTCTTTTTTAGCTGCACGATATCCATTAATAACAATTAACTTTTCATCGTATGACAGTTCATCCCATGTTTCATCAGGCGTCTTTTCTTTATTATTACCGCCGAATGACGGGAGAAACTTAATACTTTCTATTACGATTTCAGTTGAATACCTTGTCTGACCATCTCTTTCATAGCGATTATTATGAATTTGTCCTGTCACACAAATGAGCTAACCTTTCTTACAAAATGAATGTATATTTGTAGCTGTACGATTAAATGCTTTACATCTCAGAAAATCAACAGTACTTTCTTTCGCACCTTTCTTCTTTCCGCGATCAACAGCCAGAAAGAATGATGCAATTTGCAGTTTGTCTGAAAAGTCCTTTAAATCTATATCACTGGAAATCCTACCTGCTAATATTACTTTATTTATCAATGTGTCACCTCCTTTCTTAATAGCACTATATAATGAAAATAAATTGTTGCAAAAATGCAGCAATTCAATTTTAGATATGAAGTACATTCAAAAATTGAATAATGCTTCATTTTCTATCAAAAACGAAAAGATTTTCGATAGAAAAAGAAAAATTTTATAATTTGAAAATTATATGTGATAATTTATAATAGATAATGGAGGGATATACATGAAAACGTTTAAAGCAGTAAGATTTCAAATCGTCGAAAACGAATCAGTAACAGAATATGCGCTGCATGACGGTGTCATTATTAATAAAGAAAACAGCGGTACAGGCTGGCTGCTTGAAATCGTTATCGATGATATTCATCTTGAAAAAATGCAGCACTATTTAGATAATGAGACGATGCTCGATACACGTGTTGTTATTACACGTGCATCAAATGATCCTGCCTTATTTGAATCAACTGTAAAACAGATTATTCCTTTAAAAGATAAAATCTCTGTAATCATCGAATGCCACATTTATACGTTACGACAAGTTTATGCAGAGAAGTTACTTGAACAGCTTGTAGTGGACGGACTAAGTGGTCAGGAGCTACTTATCGCATTCAACCGTATGATGAAATCAAAACCAAAATTAAAAGATGAAATAGAAGAATAAAAAAAAAGAAGATAATCCAGAAGCCTATGCTTTCCGAATTATCTTCTTTTATTATCTCTCTAAAATTGCAAAACTGATTTCACAGCTACAAGCAATCTCACCATTCACTGTAGCCTTTGCTACACCTTTACCTAATGGGCCTTTTACTCTTGTCATTTCTACTTCTAACTGTAACGTATCACCAGGTGTAACTTGCTTTTTAAATCTACATTTATCAATACCGGTAAACATTGCAAGCTTCCCTTGATTCTCTTCTAACTTTAGCATTGCAACAGCACCCACTTGCGCTAGTGCTTCTACAATTAATACGCCGGGCATTACTGCATATTCCGGGAAATGCCCTTGAAAGAATGGTTCGTTCCCACTTACCTGTTTAATACCAGTACATTTTTTTCCATCTTCTAATTCAATGATTCTATCAATCAGTAAAAATGGATAGCGATGCGGAATAATCTTTTTAATTTCGTCAAAAGTTAGTAATGTTTCCATCAACTTTCACTCCCAGTTAGTTTTAATAAATGTGTCCATGTCGATGGTTTAAATACATCCATCGGAGAATGTAAGATACCATACCCAATCATCATTCCGATAACAAATAAAATTATCATCAATAAGATTACGATACTTACTGTTAACAGAATGGGTATACGTCTATGTATTACTTCTGTGCCATTAATAACACTCACTTTTTGATTTAAGATCGGTCTTTTCAAATCAATCACCCCTCAGGTTTGATTGTACATCATTAAGATTTTACAGTAACTTTTTTATCGCCTGTACGTTCAATTTCCGCACCTAAACTTCTTAATTTAAGATGGAAATCTACGTAACCTCTATCTAGATGATAAAGTTCAGTGACTTTAGTGTAACCTTCAGCTACAAGTCCTGCCAGTATTAAAGCTGCCGCTGAACGTAAGTCTGTTGCTTTTACTTCAGCACCTTGTAACTTACTTTCTGAGACGCGAGCAATACGTTTATCTACTGTAATCTTTGCATTCATCTTAGCAAACTCTGCAACATGCATAAAGCGATTTTCAAACACTGTTTCATGCATCGTACTTTCTTTTGGTAAGACAAGCATAAGCGCCATCATCTGAGCCTGCATATCTGTAGGAAAGCCAGGGTGTGGTAAAGTCTTCACATGAACTTCTTTTAAAGGTTGTTCAGCGCGCAGTCGAATACCAGCTTCATCAATTTCAATGATACAACCTGTTTCTTCTAATTTCGCAATAAGTGCCTGCATATGTTCATAAATTGCTCCTTCAACATACACATCACCTTGCGTTAAAGCTGCAGCCACTAAAAATGTTCCGGCAACAATTCTATCCGGTACAATTTCATGTTCCGCACCTTTAAGCGCTTCGACACCATTGATTACGATACGATCAGTACCAGCACCTTGCACATCAGCACCCATCTTATTTAAATAGTTTGCTAAATCAACGATTTCTGGTTCTCTTGCAACGTTATCAATAATTGTCTTTCCTTCAGCGAGTGATGCTGCCATCATAATATTTTGCGTAGCGCCAACGCTCGGGAAATCAAAATAGATTTGTGCACCCTTTAATCTACCATTTACACTACCCATTAAATAACCGTTTGTCTGTGTGATTTCTGCCCCTAAGGCACGTAACCCTTTTAAATGCTGCTCAATTGGACGAGAACCTATCGCACAACCACCAGGCATCGCGACTTCAGCTTTTCCAAAACGCGCTAATAATGGCCCTAACACCAGTACACTTGCACGCATTTTACTAACGTATTCATATGCAGCATGCGTTAATAGTTCTCCACTTGCGTCAACTTCAACAGTATTAACATCTAATCTTTTATATACTTTCGCATTTAAGCCTTCTAAAACGGCAGAAATCGTATCAACATCTGATAAATCCGGTACATTTGTAAATACACTTTTACCCTCAGCAGCAAGAATTGACGCTGTTATAATCGGTAACACTGCATTTTTAGCACCTTCAACTTTAACATGACCCTTTAATTTAGCGCCACCTTTAACGATAATTGTATCCATTTTAACCTCCAAATTAACATAGCTATACATCTATTCTATACCAAATACTTCTTACATGGATAATGAAAACTGTATATGAGATAAATTTATTAATATTCTTTAAATATAACGTATGTTAATTATAGCACTAAAATAATACCATAATAAGATTTGTTTGCTTAATTAAATCAACGATAAAGTTTGTCACTAAATAACTCAAAGACATGCTTAAACATATTAACAAAACTTGTATCTCTTTCGTTTTACCTGCTTTAAATAATTGATCAAAACGCAGTGCCTGCAAACTGTTAAAACTCAGAGCTGTGACAGTTAAATATAAAAATACATATGTTAGTGCGTAAATATTCATATTTCTCCTCTACAAAAAAAGTACACAGATAACTGTGTACTTTAAATTTCTTAATTAATTGGCATGTTCAAAGCAGACGCTAGTCAAACTTCAACAATTCCTTCAAAATCAAAGAACGATTTTTCGGAATTGTCTCCAGTTTGTTCGTGTCTAAACGCTTTGTCGACAGCCTCTTAGCGATATTTTGCAACTTCTAATCGGTTCATTGCACGATGTAATGCACGTTCTGCGCGGTGGAAATCAACATGTTCTGCTTTGTCTTCTTTCATGCGCTCTTCAGCACGAAGTAATGAAGCTTTAGCTCTTTCAATGTCAATTTCATCAGCTTGCTCAGCTGATTGAACAAGAATCGTAACTTTCTCCGGACGGATTTCAGCAAATCCTTCCGTTACAGCAATATGATCTTTATCATTACCTGAACGTGTAACACGTACGGCCCCAATTTTTAGAGGTGCGACTGTAGGAATATGACCAGCCATCACACCCATTTCACCTGATTCAGTCTGTAATACTACTAACTCTGCTTCATGCTCTGAGTAAACTGAACCGTTAGGAGTGACGATATCTAATGCGATTTTATTCATAGTTCCATCCTCCTAAGAAATTAAACTTCAACACCCATACCTTTAGCTTGTTCTAACACAGCCTCGATGCCACCAACTAAACGGAATGCATCTTCAGGAATGTGGTCGTATTTACCATCTAAGATCGCTTTAAAGTCTTGTACCGTTTGTTGAACTGGTACGTAAGAACCTTTTTGACCTGTAAATTGTTCAGCTACGTGGAAGTTTTGAGATAAGAAGAACTGAATACGACGTGCACGGTTTACAGTCTTTTTATCGTCATCAGATAATTCATCCATACCTAAGATAGCGATAATATCTTGTAACTCACGATATTTTTGTAATGTTGCCTGAACGCGACGTGCTACTTCATAATGCTCTTCTCCAACTACTGCTGGTGTTAATGCACGTGATGTAGACGCTAATGGGTCAACGGCTGGATAAATACCCATCTCCGTTAATTTACGCTCTAAGTTTGTTGTTGCATCTAAGTGAGCGAACGCTGTTGCTGGCGCCGGGTCAGTATAGTCATCGGCAGGTACGAATACCGCTTGGATAGATGTTACTGAACCAACGTTCGTTGACGTGATACGCTCTTGTAATTGACCCATTTCAGTAGCAAGTGTTGGTTGGTAACCAACGGCAGAAGGCATACGACCTAAAAGTGCCGAAACTTCTGAACCTGCTTGTGTGAAACGGAAGATGTTGTCGATGAATAAAAGTACGTCCTGTCCTTGTTCATCACGGAAGTATTCAGCCATTGTTAAACCAGATAATGCTACGCGCATACGTGCACCAGGTGGCTCGTTCATTTGTCCGAATACCATCGCTGTTTTCTTAATAACGCCTGAGTCACTCATTTCGTGGAATAAGTCATTACCTTCACGTGTTCTTTCACCAACACCTGCGAATACTGAGATACCACCGTGTTCTTGTGCGATATTGTTGATTAATTCCTGAATTAATACAGTTTTACCTACACCGGCACCACCGAATAGACCGATTTTACCACCTTTAATGTAAGGTGCTAATAAATCTACTACTTTGATACCTGTTTCTAAGATTTCAACTTTTGTAGATAATTCTTCAAATTTAGGTGCTAAACGGTGAATTGGATCACGACGAACGCTTGCATCTAATTCTTCACCTAAATCGATTTTTTCTCCTAATACGTTAAATACGCGACCTAAAGTTACGTCTCCAACTGGTACTGAGATTGGTGATCCAGTATCGACTACTTCTGCTCCACGTTGCACGCCATCAGTAGAACTCATAGCGATTGTACGTACAGCATCGTCACCTAAATGAAGGGCAACTTCTAACGCTAACTTCGTAGTTTTGCCTTCTTCACGTTTAATATCTAAAGTTAAGGCATTGTTTAATGCTGGTAATTGACCGTTTTCGAACTTAACGTCGATAACAGGACCCATAACTTGGATTACGTGACCTACTGCCATGTTTATTCCTCCTAAGTGTTATTCTAATGCGGCTGCTCCACCAACAATTTCAGTAATTTGTTGCGTGATTGCTGCTTGTCTCGCACGGTTATATTGTAATGATAAATCATCGATTAATTCTTTTGCATTGTCTGTTGCATTTTTCATTGCCGTCATACGTGATGCATGTTCACTTGCTTTACCATCTAAAATGGCACCATAGATTAAACTTTCCGCATATTGTGGAAGAATAACTTCTAAAATGGCATCTTGATCAGGTTCAAACTCATAGTTAGATAATGAAGATTCACCTGATACTTCATCTTTAGATATCGGTAAAATTTTGCGCTCCTGAACTTCTTGCTCTAGCACACTGATGAAGTGGCTGAAATGCATATAAATTTCGTCATATTCTCCAGTTTCAAAACGTGAAACAGCTTTTTGACTGATATCTTTAATTGATTTAAATGATGGTTGCTCAGAAAGCCCGATAATTTCACCTTCAACGTTATATTCACGCGAACGTAAGAAATCACGACCAACACGACCAATTACTAAAATACCGTATTCAGCAGGATTGTTATTATGACGTTCTTTTATTTTAGCTGTAACGCTTTTTAAAATGTTTGCATTATAAGGTCCAGCAAGACCCTTATCACAAGTGATTACTAAGTAACCTGTCTTCTTAACAGGACGTGACTGCAACATTGGATGGTTTGAGTCTGAACTGTTACCGCCGATTGCTGTAATTGCTTCCTGCATTTTATTCATATATGGATAAAAGCTTTTTGCATTTTCTTCAGCACGACGAAGTTTAGAGTTAGAAACCATGTGCATCGCTTTTGTAATTTGACTTGTTTTTTTAGTCGAATTTATGCGGCCTTTTATGTCTCTAAGAGAAGCCATTTTGTCACCACCTTCTGATTAATTTCCTTTAAAGATTATACTTCTGATTTTCTGAAGACTTTCTTGAATGCATTGAAAGCATCAACAAATGTTTCATCAGCTGGTAAGCCTTTAGTTTCACGGATTTCTTGGTAGATATGTGGTGCATTTGAACCGATCCATGATAATAACTCATCTTCAAAACGTGTAATATCTTCAACAGGAATATCATCTAAGTGACCTTTAGTTAATGCATAAAGAATTGTAACTTGTTTATCAACTGTTAAAGGTTTGTTTTGATCTTGTTTTAATACTTCAACCGTACGTTTACCACGTTCTAATTTCGCTTTAGTTTGTGGATCTAAGTCAGAACCAAATTGTGCGAATGATTCTAATTCACGGTAAGATGCTAAGTCAAGACGTAATGTACCCGCTACTTTTTTCATCGCTTTAATTTGTGCAGAACCACCAACACGTGATACTGATAATCCGGCGTTGATCGCAGGGCGAACACCAGAGAAGAATAAATCTGATTGTAAGAAGATTTGTCCATCTGTAATTGAGATTACGTTCGTTGGTACGTAAGCTGAGATATCCCCTGCTTGTGTTTCAACGAATGGTAATGCAGTGATAGAACCGCCACCTAAATCATCATTTAATTTAGCTGCACGTTCTAACAGACGGCTGTGTAAGTAGAATACATCCCCCGGATAAGCTTCACGACCTGGCGGACGACGTAATAATAATGATAACTCACGGTAAGCTGCTGCTTGTTTCGTTAAATCATCATATACGATTAATACGTGTTTACCATTGAACATGAATTCTTCTGCCATTGCTACACCAGCATAAGGCGCGATGTATAATAATGGAGCTGGTTGAGATGCTGATGCTGATACTACGATTGTGTAGTCTAATGCACCGTGTTGACGTAATGTTTCAACTGCAGTACGTACAGTTGATTCTTTTTGTCCGATCGCAACATATACACAAATCATATCTTCATCTTTTTGGTTAAGAATTGTATCGATTGCAACTGTTGTTTTACCAGTTTGACGGTCACCGATGATTAACTCACGTTGTCCACGTCCGATTGGTACTAACGCATCAATCGCTTTGATACCTGTTTGTAATGGCTCATCAACTGATTTACGATCCATAACACCAGTAGCTGGTGATTCGATTGGACGTGTTTTAGTTGTGTTAAGCGGTCCACGTCCATCAATTGGTTGCCCTAATGGGTTAACAACACGTCCAATTAACTCTTCGCCAACTGGAACTTCCATGATACGACCTGTACGTTTAACTTCGTCGCCTTCTTTAATATCTAAGTAAGGGCCTAAGATTACGACACCTACGTTATTTTCTTCTAAATTTTGTGCAAGACCTAATACACCGTTATCAAACTCGACTAGTTCCCCAGCCATAACGTTGTTTAAGCCATGTACTAAAGCAATACCGTCACCGACCTGGATAACAGTACCTACATCCGTTACTGTCATACCAGACTCGTAGTTTGCAATCTGTGATTTTAGTAACGCACTGATTTCTTCAGCTTTGATGGCCATTGATGTCACTCCTTATAAGAAATTATTGTTTTTGAAACGACTTACTTAATTGATTTAATTCATTGATAACTGAACCATCATAGACTGTCGTTCCGATTGTAGCGCGAATACCGCCGATTAAAGATTCATTAATAACATTTTCAATTAATAATTTTTTATAGCCTGTTTTTTCGATGAATACTTTTCCTAACTCATCTAGTTCTTCAGAAGATAGTGGATAAACAGATTCTACTTTCATCTTAGCTTGTTGATTTGCATTGTTATAATATTCAACGAATGCGTCTACAATACCAGGAATAAGTCCTAATTGTTTGCGGTCAGCTAAGATTTTTAGTAAGTTCATAAGTGGTGCATCCACACCTTTAAATGTTTCTGAAACAAACTGAGTACGTGCTTCTTTAGATACTTTAGGATCTTCAGCAAATGCAGCAAATGTTGAATCATTTACTAATGCCTGCTTAATCTCTAAAAGATCAGAATAAACACCCTGTGCTACACCTTGTCCCTTTGCAACTTCTAATAAACTCTCTGCGTATTTATTTAAGACGTTGGCCATTATTTATCGCCTGCCTCTTGAATAAATTGTTGAACAAGTTGTTTTTGATCTTGTTCGTTAATTTCCTTATTGATTACTTTTTGTGCGATTAATACAGATAATTCAGCAACGCGATCGTTGATGTCTGCAATAGCACGTTGTTTTTCATTTTCAATTTCGACTTGTGCGTCGCTCACGATTTTGTTTGCACGCATATTTGCTTCGTGGATGATTGCTTCTTGTTGTGTTTTAGCTTGTGCTTTAGCATCTTCCATCATGATAGATACTTCATTTTGAGTCTTAGTAAGTAACGCTTTGTTTTCTTCAGCGTAACGTTTTGCATCTTCATTTTGCTTTCTTGCATTGTCAAGGTCAGCATTAATGCCATGTTGACGTTCGTCCATAATATTCTTTAATGGACCCCAAGCGAACTTGCTTAGTAAAGCTAATAATACTAAAAATGCGAATAGTGTAAATAATGCAGTACCCCATTCAACGCCAGGTGCTGCAGTATGTGCAGTTTCGCCTAAAATTAAGAAATTCAAGATTAACGCTCCTTTCATCGCAGTTATGTTCATAAATGAATGGCGAAATCATAGTGACTTCGCCTTAACGAGTTATATTTAAAATTAACGGTTCATTACCATGAATGCTACTACTACCGCGATGATAGGAAGGGCCTCAACTAAACCTACACCGATGAACATGATAGTCATTAATGGACCACGTGCTTCTGGTTGACGCGCTACACCTTCAACTGTACGAGATACGATTAAACCGTTACCAATACCTGCTCCTAATGCTGCTAAACCGATTGCGATTGCTGCTGCTAATAAATTCATTAATAATTTCCTCCTAAAGAAATATGATAGTTTTTTTAATTTTTTATATTAATGGTCATCTGACACTTTATGTGACATATAAACCATTGATAACATTACGAAAATGTAGGCCTGAATTGACCCTACGAAAATTGAGAAACCTTGCCAGATAACTAATGGAATAAATCCACCGATTGCACCAAGTGCACCAAATGTTGTTAATAGACCAGCGAGTAGTCCGAGTAATACTTCACCTGCAAAAATGTTACCGTAAAGACGCAGACCAAGCGTTAATGTAGAAGAGAATTCTTCAATAATCTTGAACGGTACCATAAACCATACCGGCTGAGCAAAACTCTTGAAATAATTGCCGCTCCCACGCATTTTGATACCATAAAAGTGTGTCAGTAGTACCATCAGTGTTGAAAGTGTTAATGTGACTGTTGGATCAGCAGTTGGAGATTTCCACCATAAAGTGTGACCACTTACAATTGCAAATGGTAATCCTAGCATGTTTGCAACAAAAATGAATAATAACAACGTTACAGCTAGAAAATGAAAGCGTCCACCTTTGTTCCACGCCATATTACTGTTGATAATGCCTCTAGTGAAATCGAAAACCCATTCAATGAAGTTTTGTTTACCGTGTGGGCGTACACTTAAGTTACGTGTACAAAGTACCGCAATAATAAATACGATAACTGCAGCTACAGTAATCATCAGCATTGAAGACAGATTAAAAATCAAATCATGTCCAGCGATTTTCAAAGTATAGAGGGGTGATTCGTGTTCCATTTCTTCACCTCTTCCTATATGTATTATTTTTTCAAACTGTTCACCCCATGAATGATAATCATTACATAGGTGAGCATTAGGCCAAGCGCGATCCCTAATAAGTGAAACGTATCAGGATATCTCACCCAGAAGAGGCATGCCATGACCGCTATTAAAAAGCGAATGCCCATACCACTTGAGATGTACAATGCATCACTCTTAATCGCACGCGATAAATTGTGATACCATACAAAAGTACTGATCGCAGACGCAATCGTACCAATAACTAATCCTAACACAAAATCATTATGCGTGAACATAGCGATTAATAAGAGTATTAAGATTAGGTATATAAAATATTGCAGGTATTGCTTAAAAAATGTCTTAAATTCTGACATATTGGGAACTCCTTAGAAATAGTTCTCACGCGGATGAAAACCGTTTCATTCCACATTTTATGATAATATAGGCAAAATACCGTGTCAATGCTATGTCAAAACTTTAGAAACATAAATTTCACGGAAAGTTCACAAATTAGACAAATAATTATGTTTCGTTTAAAAATTTATTAATTTAATTATTTTTCAGATGCTTCTACCTTAAATGGTACCGGTTTTTCTTGTGTCAAGTTAAAATAATATTTTATATGTTCACAAATTCTTTTAGAAGTTTCACCATCACCATAAGGATTGCTTGCTTTTGACATACTTTGGTAAGTCGCTTCGTCTGTTAATAACGTTTTCGTTAACTGATAAATATTTTCTTCTTCAATGCCTGCAAGTTTTAATGTTCCAGCTTTAACACCTTCAGGACGTTCTGTCGTATCACGTAGGACAAGTACCGGCTTACCTAAAGAAGGTGCTTCTTCTTGTACACCACCTGAATCCGTTAATATAAAATGACTGCGCGAAGCAAAGTTATGAAAATCAATCACATCTAAAGGCTCAATAAGTTGCACACGTGAATGATCTGCTAAATGTTCTGAAGCAATTTCACGCACTTTAGGATTTTTATGCATTGGATAGACTACTTCAACATCTTCAAATTCATCCACAATACGGCGAATCGCTTTAAATATATTATGCATTGGCTGTCCAATGTTTTCTCTGCGATGGGCTGTAAGTAATACTACTTTCCTACCATCAGCTTTATCTAATATTCCAGAAACATAATCATCTTTTACAGTCGTCTTTAAAGCATCAATCGCAGTATTACCGGTAATAGCGATTTTATCTGCCGGTTTATTCTCATTCAGTAAGTTTTGTGCAGCTTCTTCCGTCGGTGCAAAGTGAATATCAGCAAGTACACCTGTCATTTGGCGATTCATTTCTTCCGGGAAAGGAGAATATTTCTGGAAAGTACGTAATCCCGCCTCTACGTGACCGATCGCAACTTCGTTATAGAAAGCAGCAAGACTACCTGCAAATGTTGTCGTTGTATCGCCATGCACTAAAATCATATCCGGCTTAGCTTCCTGAATCACTTCTTCTAAGCCTAAAATTACGCGACTTGTCACTTCTGATAACGTTTGTCCTGCTTTCATTATGTTTAGATCATAATCTGGCGTAATATCAAAGATTGTTAATACTTGATCCAGCATTTCTCTATGCTGCGCAGTTACTACTACAATTGGTTCTAATTCCGGATCTTCTTTTAAAGCGAGTACAAGAGGGGCCATCTTAATCGCTTCAGGTCTTGTACCAAAAATCGTCATAATTTTTTTCATGATAATCTCCTAGATTCTTATTTTGTACCAAATAATCTATCGCCAGCGTCACCTAATCCAGGGACGATATAGCCATGGTCATTTAATTTCTCATCTAATGCCGCGATATAGATATCTACATCAGGATGTGCTTCTTGTAATAACTTAACACCTTCTGGTGCCGCAATTAAACACATAAAACGAATTTTAGTAGCGCCACGTTTCTTTAACGAATTGATCGCTTCAATTGCAGAACCACCTGTCGCAAGCATTGGGTCAACGACGATAAAGTCACGTTCCTCAATATCCTGAGGTAACTTTGCGAAGTATTCAACAGGTTGCAGCGTTTCAGGATCACGGTATAATCCGATATGTCCGACACGGGCTGCCGGAATTAGCTTTAATACACCATCAGTCATACCTAACCCTGCGCGTAAAATAGGCACAACAGCCATCTTCTTACCTGACAATCGTTTCGCTGTCATTTCAGTAACGGGTGTCTTCACTGTAACATCATCTAATTCTAAATCGCGCGTAACTTCGTATGCCATTAACATACCTACTTCATCTACAAGCTCGCGGAATTCTTTCGTTCCTGTCTGCTCGTCTCGAATGTAACTCAACTTATGTTGAATTAATGGGTGATCAAAAACATGGACTTTGGCCATAATCATCTTCTCCAAACTATATTGTATTTATTTCTTTTTATAAACTCGGGTGATTTATCGTTAAATCTTTACTGATATAAAGGAAACTTATCTGTAATTGATTTAACTTGCTCTCTTGCTTTCGCTAACACTTGCTCATCTTCATGATTTGCTAATACGTCAGCGATAATATTACCAATTAATTTCATTTCATCTTCTTTTAAACCACGCGTTGTTACTGCTGGCGTACCAATTCGAATACCGCTTGTTACAAATGGGCTTGTCTTATCAAATGGAATCGTATTTTTATTTGTAGTAATACCAACTGCATCTAGTGCATGCTCTGCAACTTTACCTGTTAAATCCATCGGTGTAACATCAATGCTAAACAGATGATTATCTGTGCCACCACTTACGATGCGCAGTCCTCTTTCTGACAATGAGGCAGCAAGCGTCTTCGCATTGTTAATAACTTGTGTTTGATACGTCTTAAATTCAGGTTGTAACGCTTCACCAAATGCCACAGCTTTCGCTGCGATTACATGCATTAAAGGTCCGCCTTGAATACCTGGGAATATTGCTTTATCGATTGCTTTTGCAAATTCTGCTTTACATAAAATCATACCACCACGTGGCCCGCGTAATGTCTTATGCGTCGTTGTCGTCACAAAATCAGCATATGGAACTGGGTTTTCGTGAAGGCCTGTAGCCACAAGTCCAGCGATGTGTGCCATATCAACCATAAATAATGCGCCTATTTCATCAGCAATTTCCCTAAATTGTTTAAAGTCAATTTCACGTGAATATGCTGAAGCACCAGCAATAATTAATTTCGGTTTGTGTTCCTTTGCTAAAGCGCGAACGTTATCGTAATTAATCGTTTCAGTTTCCTTATCAACTTCATACGCTACGAAATGATAATCGATACCACTGAAATTCACATGTGAACCATGCGTTAAGTGCCCGCCGTGGCTTAAATCCATGCCTAATACAGTATCTCCGGGTTTAATCGCTACACGATAAACCGCCATGTTCGCCTGAGATCCTGAATGTGGTTGAACGTTTGCATGTTCTGCTCCAAATAATTCTTTCGCTCTATCTCTTGCTAAATCTTCAACGATATCGACAAACTCACACCCACCATAATAACGTTTATGTGGGTAACCTTCAGCGTATTTATTTGTTAATACTGAACCTTGAGCTTCCATTACAGCTTTAGAAACAAAGTTTTCTGAAGCAATTAATTCAATGTTGTTATTTTGTCTTTCTAATTCTTTATGCATTGCTTCAAATAGTACATTATCCTGCGCTTTAATTTCGTTCATCATATATCCCCCTTGATATTCACTTAATATCGACTTCTTGGTCCACCAATTAACTTCGGACGATGCGTTGCAATTGTAACAACTGCTTCGCCGACTTTTTTCGTTGCTACGCGTACAGGAATCTGTACATGTTTAATATGCTGACCGATCAATGTCTGACCGATATCAATGCCTGTATCACAAACAACATGCTCAACAACTACAGGATCTTCGAAACTTTGATATGCCAGACTACTCATACTGCCACCTGCCCCTTTTACAGGTACCACGCTGACTATTTCAAAGCCATATCGTTCCTGCACACGACGTTCCATCGTTATCGCACGATTAATATGTTCACAACCCTGGAAACAGAAATCAACACCAGTTTGTTTGTGTATACGTTGAAATGCTTCAAAAAATACTTTTGCTACTTCATCAGAACTATTTGTACCGATACGTTCACCAATGACTTCAGACGTTGAACAACCAATCACACATAACGTATTTGGCTTAAAGAAATCAATTGCTACGAGTTCATCTAGCAGTGTATTAATGTTATCCATTGCAAGACTCCAGTTGCGCTATTTTATCGATACGTTTCTGATGACGTCCACCTTCAAATTCAGCATCCAGCCAAGTTTTGACGATAAGTAGCATCAATCCTTCACCGATAACGCGTTGTCCCAATGCCAGGATGTTCGAATTATTATGTTCGCGTGTCACTTGAGCAGTAAATACGTCATGAACGAGCGCACAACGAATACCTGGCACTTTATTTGCTGCAATGCTCATTCCAATACCAGTACCACAAATTAGAATACCTCGGTCATATTCACCGTTTGCTACTGCACGTGCGACAGGACCTGCATAATCCGGATAATCTACTGATTCAGTTGACGCTGGACCAAAATCTTTAAATTCAATACCTTTTGCAGTTAAAAATTCTGTAATTTTAGCTTTGTACTCAAATCCACCATGGTCACTTGCAATCGCAATCTTCACAATATCCCTCCTTATTACATACTTCATATTATAGCCTATTTAAAAAGTGAGATAAAACATTTCCGAAAAATGAGACGTTATTTTTTGAATTGTCTATTTTTCATCAATTTTTGTTAATAATTTCGTGATATTTTCCTGTAATTGTTCGTAAGTCTGTTGATATATTTCATACTCTCCACCATAGGGATCCTGGATATCCTGGCTAACACCATCCACGTATTCAATTAGCGTATATACATTGCTTGCTGGATACATCGAACGAATTGTATCACGGTGATTTGCTGTCATCGTTAAGATTAAATCTTTTTCACTGTCTGTGCGGTCAAAGCCAGCACTTAATGAAGCAGCTGGTAAGTGATTCGTTTCAATAATTTGTTGCGTATGGCGTGAAGCAGGCATACCATCTATCGCAAAAATACCTCTCGATGAAAATGAATGTTCATTTGACATTGATTTTGCGATACTTTCTGCTAGCGGGCTACGACACGTATTTCCTGTACAAACAAAAACGATCTCCATCTTTCTCCCTACTTTCCTGAAGTTGCTTTATTGATGCGGTTCATTAATGCATCGCTCCCTGCAATATGGGAATAGTCAGCGATATAAATCTTCGTAATTTCTTTTTGCTGATCCATTTCTCGTAATGCACTATATAAATTATGCATGGCACCATCGATATCTTCAAATGTATCGCTTAAAGCATATGTCACATTATCATTAAAACGTGACAACTCTTTACGTGGTGCAATCAACGCTTCATTTGAGGCAAGCTGTAATTGCGTCAGATTAGACACGAGTACCATAGGACTATTTGGCGCATAATGACGATATTTCATACCGGGAGCTATCGGTTGCTCTGTTTGATAATTTGCTGTCGTAATACATTCTGGAATAATGCGTTCTAAATCATCTTTTGTAATCGCACCAGGACGCGCAATTTTATATGGATAAGATGTACAATCGAGAACTGTGCTTTCAATACCTACTTCCACCTGAAACCCTTCGACGATGCCATAAATTTTCCCATCCATATCGTACTTCACATGGTCTGCAGTTGTTGGCGACGGCTTTCCACTTGTATTTGCAGAAGGTGCAGCAAGCGGCAGATAAGTTAATTTCAGAATTTGGCGAGCAACTTCGTCACTCGGCATACGCACAGCAACAGAATTAAGTCCGGCAGTAACTGCAGGTGCCAGCACCTCTTTTTGAAGCGGTAAAATAAACGAAATGGGTCCTGGCCAGAACGCATCCATCAATTGATGTACTTTATTATCCGGAATATGTGCAAAGTCATCGATTTGTGCTTTTTCATAAATGTGGACGATAAGCGGATTATCCTGTGGTCGTCCTTTTGCTTTAAAAATTTTATCCACAGCCGTACTGCTCAAAGCATTCGCGGCTAATCCGTAAACTGTTTCAGTAGGAATTGCAATGATTTCATCTTGTTTAAACCCTGTAATGATTTCCTGTACTTGTGGATATGTTGATAAGTCATCCACATTGTTACGCACATCCCAAATTTTTGTCTGCATGCTGCATCCCCTCTCTTTACTCATATTTTAAAACAAAATAAAAAGTTATGCACAAATTGTGGATAAATCCTGTAATTTGTGCATAACTTATTCACACCATTCAAACCAGACAATGCGATCCAAACCGTTAATATCCTGAACGACTTGTGGCGTAATGTGTGGATAAAGTTGCAAGACATATTCTGATATCGCTGCACCTTGTGCATGTCCAATCTCAAAAGCTACAAGTGCATCTGCATTTAATATTTCCGGCATACGCTCAATCATACGTTTATACAATGCCAAACCATTATCTTCTGCAAACAGAGCGATATGAGGATCATGCAACGCACTTTCATTCATTAACTCCAGTTCACTTTGTGCGATATACGGTGGGTTACTTACTAAACAGTCTACTCTAATACCTTCAGTAATCAACGGTTCGAGTAAATCGCCTTCCAAAAAGGTGACATTTGCATTAAGTGCTGCTGCATTATTTCGTGCAATATTGAGCGCATCACTTGAAATGTCTATTGCATAAGCTTCAATTTGTGATAGCTCTAATGCAAGTGTTATTGCAATAGCACCACTGCCTGTACCGATATCAACAAAAGATTGACGATGTTGCCACTTTTCAATGATGAGTTGAACTAGCTCTTCCGTTTCATTGCGCGGCACAAGTACATCTTTTGTCACCTTAAACTTGCGGTCATAGAACATTTGAAATCCCGTAATATGTGCTAGCGGTATATGATGCGCTAATTGTTCGATACAAGTTAGATAATGCGTTCGTTCTGCTTCAGTTAGTTGTTTGTTATCCATCAATATGTCCATTTGGGATAAATCAAACAAATCCATCATTAAATATCTCGCACCGATAATTGGTTCATCATTTTGAGCTAAAAGCGTTTCACCATGCTTTATCAGTTGATGAACATTATAGCACGCCATCATTTAATGCTTCTAATTTAGACGTTTGTTCTGCAATCGTTAACGCATCGATGACTTCACCTAATTTACCTTCTACGATCTGATCTAGCTTTTGAATCGTTAAACCGATACGGTGATCCGTCACTCGGTTTTGAGGATAGTTGTATGTTCTGATACGTTCAGAACGGTCACCTGTACCTACTGCTGATTTACGTTGTTCAGAATACTTCGCTTGTTCTTCCTGCAATTTCGCATCAAACACACGCGTTTTAAGTAATTTTAATGCTTTTTCACGGTTTTTAATTTGAGATTTCTCTGAAGACGTTGCCACAATCCCAGTCGGAATATGCGTAATACGTACTGCTGAGTCAGTCGTGTTAACGTGCTGACCACCAGATCCAGATGAACGGTACGTTTCAATACGTAAATCTTCCTGACGGATTTCAATTTCAACATCTTCTACTTCTGGTAATACCGCTACTGTCGCTGTAGACGTATGAATACGTCCACCACTTTCAGTCGTTGGGATACGTTGTACACGGTGGGCACCATTTTCGAATTTTAACTTACTGTATGCACCTTTACCGATAATAGTGAAACTGATTTCTTTAAATCCACCATGGTCAGCTTCGTTTGTTTCCATCACTTCAATCTTCCAGCCTTGTTCTTCTGAGAATCTTGAATACATACGGAATAAGTCTCCGGCAAAGATATTTGCTTCATCTCCACCAGCTGCTCCACGAATCTCCATCACTACGTTTTTATCATCCATAGGATCTTTAGGGATCAATAAAAATTTCATCTTTTCTTCTAATACTGGAATCTGCGGTTTTAATTCATTGATTTCTTCTTTAATCATTTCCTGCTCATCCGCATCACTTGCGTCACCCATCATTTCTAATGCTTCTTCAAGTTGTTGCTTTACTTCTTTATACTCCCTAAACACTTCAACTGTTTCCTGAAGGTCTGCCTGTTCTTTTGAGTATTCTCTTAATTTATCAGTATCACTTACGATATCTGGATCACTTAACAATTCATTTAATTGTTCATAACGTTGTTCTACGATTTCTAACTGATCAAACATATATATTTACTCCTTTTTAGTTTATTTAATGTGTTTTATATTTTATTTCGGAACAATATGATGTTCACGACATCTCGGTTCATAGCTTTCTTTTGCGCCCACCAAAATAATCGGATCATCAAAGCGTGCCGGCTCACCGTCAATAAGACGCTGTGTTCTTGAACTAGGGGCACCACATACACTACAAACTGCCTGCAATTTCGTAACATGTTCAGCAACTGCCATAATTTCAGGTACAGGTTCGAAAGGTACACCTCTGAAGTCCATATCTAAACCGGCAGTAATCACACGATAGCCTTCTTCCGCAAGCTGTGTTGCTACACCGACGATATCATTATCAAAAAACTGAATTTCATCTATCGCAATAATATCATGGTCTTCCTGCACATGTTCCATAATTTCTGACGAGTGTGAGACATTAACCGCTTCAACTTTGTTGCCATTATGAGAGACGACTTCTAAATCGCTATATCTGTCGTCGATGGATGGTTTAAAGACGATGACACGCTGCTTCGCAAAAAGTCCGCGACGCACACGACGAATCAATTCTTCACTTTTCCCGCTAAACATACTACCTGTAATACACTCTATCCAACCCGAATGATACTGCTCATACATCTTGAATGCCACCTTTTTAAGTCATAATCGCTTTATTATATCATAATTCCACCCTATATTACATTGTGATTTATAACTCATGTTCAACATTAAAAAAACTCCTACACCAAAAGGTATAAGAGTTTAAGGCTTCAGTATTAGTTGTTTGACTTAAGACCGAATTTTTTGTTGAAACGTTCAACACGTCCATCCGCAGATGCGAATTTTTGACGGCCTGTGTAGAATGGATGAGAGTCAGAAGAAATATCCAAACGGATTACTGGGTACTCGTTACCATCTTCCCAAGTCATTGTTTCGTTTGATTTACGTGTAGATCCACTTAAGAATTTGTAGTCTGTAGTAGAATCTAAAAAGATTACTTTTTGGTAATCTGGGTGAATTCCTGGTTTCATAATTGTTTTCAGCTCCTTTGCCCTGAACCATCTGGAACAGAGTTATTTCGTGAAATATTTTCACGTCAATACTTACATATTATATACGTCTCGCTATAAAAAAGCAAGGTTAATTTTTAAATGATTGGTTTACCTGACTTCGCACTTTCAACCATGCGTTCACCGAGTTGTTTAAAGAAATCTTCATTTGATTCACTTTGTTTTAGACGGCGTAAAAAACGCTCTGTAAAATCATTGCTATCCGTAAATAAATTTCTCAGCTGCCAAACCATTTCTAATTCTTTCTTATCAAGTAATAATTCCTCTTTACGCGTTGAACTTCTGCGGATATCAATGGCCGGATAAACACGCTTTTCAGCAAGCTTTCTATCTAACGTAAGCTCCATGTTTCCTGTCCCTTTGAACTCTTCATAGATCATATCATCCATACGTGAACCTGTTTCAACAAGCGCCGTAGATAGAATCGTCAAACTTCCGCCTGCTTCAATGTTACGCGCTGCTCCGAAAAATGCTTTCGGACGATGTAGACTGGCAGGATCTAATCCACCTGATAATGTACGACCACTCGGTGGTACTACTAAGTTATAAGCACGTGCCAGTCGCGTAATCGAATCCATTAAGATAATAACGTCTTCACCAATCTCAACAAGACGTTTCGCACGCTCTAATAATAGTTCAGCAACTTTTACGTGATGTTCTGGTGGTTCATCAAATGTTGAATGTACGACTTCTGCTGCTTCTACTGAACGCTCAAGATCCGTTACTTCTTCAGGACGTTCACCAACCAGTAGGATAAACAATTTCGCTTCCGGATGATTGACACAGATTGCATTTGCGATTTCTTTCAGCAATGACGTTTTCCCTGCTTTAGGAGGTGCTACAATCATCCCACGTTGCCCAAATCCAATCGGTGTCACTAAGTCCATGATACGCGTTGAATATGCTGTCTTCGTTGTTTCAAGACGAATTCTTGTATCCGGATAAAGTGGTGTTAATGCCTGGAAGTGAGGACGCTTCTTAACTTCTTCAGCATTTTGATCATTAACAAAGTCCACTTGTAATAATCCATAATATTTCTCATTTTCTTTTGGTTTACGAACTTTCCCGGTAACTTTATCACCTTTTTTAATTTCAAAACGACGAATCTGACTCGCAGAGATGTAAATGTCTTTCTCACCTTTTGAATAGTTAACCGTTCTTAAAAATCCATATCCATCTGGCTGTATATCATCTAATATACCTTCCATATAGTAGTTGCCGTCTTTTTCCATCTGTTTCTCCATGATGGCCAGCACTAATTCTTTTTTATTTAATTTACTATAATTAACAAGACCTAGTTCTTTCGCTTTCGCTGTTAATGCTTTTGTTGTGTGATTTTTATATAATTCGTGAAAAGACTCATACTGAGGGCTTGTTCTCACTTTTTCTACCATTTCTACACCCATTTCTATATTAATTTATCGTTAAAGCTCTTTACATTCGTTTTGGAAAATTCAAAAAGAAAAAGAAGAAGTTTCAAGAGGAATATCATTAGATAGTTTAGCATGTTTTGATAAAAAGAAAAAGCTCGAGCGTCTGCTCAAGCTTTCAATTATGATTAAATTGTATCTTCATGGTTGATTGTTAAGCCTGGTTTCTTCTCTAAACTATGGCGACCTTGTACGAAACGTACCGTACCTGATTTTGCACGCATTACTAAAGAATGTGTTTCAGCATATCCACCTTTGAACTGAACACCCTTCATTAATTCACCGTCAGTTACTGCTGTAGCAGCAAAGATTGCATCGTCACCTTTTACCATATCATCCAATTGTAATACAGTGTTTGGCTCGATTCCCATCTTGCGGCAACGCTCTTCTTGTTCTGCATCTTCCGGTAAAAGAATACCTTGGAAGTCGCCACCTAAAGCTTTAATACCCACAGCAGCGATAACGCCTTCAGGAGCACCACCTGAACCGAATAAAATATCAACACCCGTAAAATCAAACGCTGTATTAATCGCACCTGCAACGTCTCCGTGTTCGATTAACTTAATGCGCGCACCCGCTTCACGGATTTCTTTAATGATACCTGCATGGCGCTCACGATTTAATAATGTTGCTGTAACATCAGAAATATCTTTTCCTTTCGCTTTTGCCACTGCATGTAAATTTTCCGTTACTGATTTAGAAATATCAACTACACCTACACAGTCAGGGCCAACTGCAATTTTCTCCATATACATATCCGGTGCATGAAGTAACGTTCCTCTATCACCAACAGCAAGTACTGTCATTGCATTCCATGAACCTTCAGCAACAAGCGTTGTTCCTTCTAATGGATCTACCGCGATATCAATTTGAGGACCTTCTTTTGTTCCTAGTTCTTCACCGATATATAACATTGGTGCTTCATCCATTTCACCTTCACCAATAACTACAACACCGTCCATCGGAATTGTATCAAATACTTCGCGCATTGCTGTTGTTGCTGCGTCGTCCGCTTCGTTCTTTAAACCTTTACCAACCCAACGCGCACTTTTAAGCGCTGCTGCTTCTGTAACTCTGACTAATTCCATTGACAAACTACGTTCCATAAACATTCTCCTCTGCATTAGATATGTAACAACGTTAATAGTATAACACATTCCATCATTATGAGTACCATTAGTTATCAAATGATGCTTATTTTTATAAAGACAAAATAAAAAGCCTACTTGCTGGCTATTCAGCAAGTAAGCTTCTTATTATGCTTGTTTTTCGTCTAGTTCTAAGTGCTCTTGTGCCCATGCTTCAATCGGATGCATTGCTTCAGATAAGGCATAACCTTTATCTGTTAATACATATTTAATTGAAAGAGGGGTTGTAGAAACGACTTTCTTTTCAACAAGACCCCATTCAGCTAATTCACTCAATTTCAAACTTAATGCACGTGGCGTAATTGATTTTAAGTCACGTTTCATATCAGAAAAATGTGCCGAGCGATCTTCTGAACGCGATAAATAGTTTATAAGTAGGCCATTCCAACTGCGACCAAGAATCTTAAACGTCTCTTCTAAATACGGACATACTTCCATATGACTCACCTCTTTATATTACTATTGTACACCGATATAAAAAATATATCAAATATATTATATATATATAATATATTTGTTACTGCTTAAGAAAAAAAACGGCATTATCGCCGTTTTAGGAAATTAATTATTAGATCTCTTCTCTCCAGATATCTGCGCCCAGTGTCTTTAACTTCTCAACAATACCGCTATATCCACGGTCAATATGTCTAACATTATAAACCGTCG
The DNA here is from genome assembly GCF_022501545.1 of Macrococcus sp. PK. Taxonomy (NCBI): domain Bacteria; kingdom Bacillati; phylum Bacillota; class Bacilli; order Caryophanales; family Staphylococcaceae; genus Macrococcus; species Macrococcus sp. PK. Next base: position 73,636 of record NZ_JAEPRF010000017.1, on the reverse strand, counting down.
TAATACCTTCAGCAGCAAGACCTGCTATAACCAGACATGCACCTGCACGTAAATCACTTGCAGCAACTTCTGCGCCTGATAGTTGAGATGGTTTAACAATTGCAGTTCCACCAGACTCAGTAATATCCCCGTTCATACGTGACAATTCATCAACGTGTTTGAATCTTGCTGGATAGATTGTATCTGTTATCGTACTTTGACCATCTGCCATAAATAATAATGGTGTAAATGGTTGTTGTAAGTCAGTTGCAAATCCTGGATAAACATTTGTCGTAATTGTTACCGGGTTATACTTTTCTGGTTTAGAAATTAATGCTTTATCTTCACCAATCTGAACATTAACACCCATCTCTATCAGCTTAGCTGTTAATGGTTCCATGTGTAATGGGATGATATTTTCAATTAACACTTCTTCACCCATCATTGCAGCAGCACACATATATGTACCCGCTTCAATTCTATCAGGAATAATTGTGTGTGAAGTACCATGAAGTGATGCTACACCTTCAATTTTTAAAGTATCCGTACCTGCGCCACGAATTTTGGCACCCATGTTATTTAAAAGTGTTGCAACATCAACGATTTCAGGTTCTTTTGCAGCATTTTCAATGACTGTTTTACCTTTAGCCATCGAAGCAGCAAGCATAATATTGATTGTTGCACCAACAGATACAACATCCAGGAAGATTTTCGCACCTTTTAATTCTTTAGCTTCAAGGTACATACCACCAGCTTCATTCGTAACAGTAGCACCTAACGCTTCGAAACCTTTAATGTGCTGATCAATCGGACGTGGTCCTAATGGGCAACCACCAGGTAAACCAATCACACATTTTTTAAACTTTCCAAGCATTGCACCCATCATATAATATGAAGCACGTAATGATTGAACTTTATGATTAGGAAGTGGCATGTTAACAGCGTTTGAAGGATCTACTGTTAAGCGGTCACCATCTAAAGTTGTCGTTATATTCAAATCTTCTAATAAACTCATTAATGTCACAACGTCTGAAATTTCTGGTAGACCTTCTAAAGTAACAGGGCTACTTGCCATTAAAGTTGCCGGAATTAAAGCAACTGCGCTATTTTTAGCACCACTGATTTGAACTGATCCTTTAAGAGGATTGCCGCCTCTTATTTTAATTACTTCTTCTGACATAATTGTACTCCTTTAACTTTTATCACACACATTTATCTTATTATTGTTGATTATTTTTATTATAAACTAATTCATTTTAGTAATGCAAAACAAAAAGCATGAAGTTCAATATAATCTAAAGGGTAAAATTAGTCAAGAAAAAAAGACTGATATGACATGCATATCAGTCTAAAGTATGAAATAAAATTTAAGCTTTGTTAGAAGTACCAAATTCTTTAATTTTACCGATTACTGTTGCTTTAATTGCTTCACGTGCTGGTCCTAAATATTTACGTGGATCATATACGTTTGCATCATTATTTAATGTATCACGAACAGCTTTAGCTGAAGCGATTTGGTTTTCAGTGTTTACGTTGATTTTAGCAGTACCTAAAGAAATTGAACGCTCGATATCTTTCGTTGGGATACCAGTACCACCGTGTAAAACTAATGGTAAACCAGTTGCTTTACCGATTTCTTCCATTTCTTTGAAACCTAAGTTTGGCTCACCCTTGTAAGGACCGTGTACTGAACCTAATGCAGGTGCTAAGCAGTCAATACCCGTTTTCTCAACTAATTCCTGACATTCTTTAGCATCAGCATATACAACACCGTCAGAAACTACATCGTCTTCTTGTCCGCCAACGCGTCCTAATTCTGCTTCAACTGAAACACCTTTAGCGTGGGCATATTCAACTACTTTACTTGTGATTTCAACGTTTTCTTCGAATGAATGATGAGAAGCATCAATCATAACAGAAGTAAATCCAGCATCAATCGCAGCTTTACAGTTTTCAAAACTTGAACCGTGGTCTAAATGGATTGCTACAGGTACTGTAATTTCCATATCTTTCATTAAACCTTCAACCATTTTTACTACTGTGTAGAAACCACCCATATATTTAGCTGCACCTTCAGAAACACCTAAAATAACCGGTGCATTTTCTTCTTGAGAAGCACCTAAGATTGCTTGAGTGAATTCAAGGTTGTTAAGGTTGTATTGACCAACAGCATAACCACCTTCTTTTGCTTTGATTAACATTTCTTTCATAGAAACTAATGGCATGGATAAAATCCTCCTTGTTTGTGCTTAAGCACTATTTTTATAAGGTAAGTATAGCACTTCGTTATCTTATTTGCATGCGTTAAGGATCGTTTTATGAAAACTTTTCAGCGATTTTCACAACTTCGTCAATTGTAAACGGCTTCATTAAAACACCTGTTGCGCCAGTCTGCTTAATTGACCGGATTTCTTCGTCTGTCTGGAAAGCTGAAACGAGATAAACAGGAACATCCGAGAATGCTCTCAGCTGACTTAGCGTTTCGTCACCCGACATGACCGGCATTTTTCTATCTAAAAATACGAGATCATAATCATTTGATTTGATTAATTCTAAGCCTATTTTTCCATTTTCGGCAATTTCAGTATCATACCCTTTCATTTTAAATATTTCCTGAAAAAGCAGTCTTATATTAGGTTCATCGTCAATTACTAATATTTTCATTTCATGTTTTCTCCATTTCATTTATGATATGATATGTGTTAAGAATATCAGAAAGAAGGTTTACCATGCTTAAAATATTTAATACGCAACTTAATGGTATCTTTAAAAAAATAGATATGCAAGAAGCTGAGCTGGATATAGCCGGAAGACTACTTGCACAAGCCGTTGTCGGAGAAGGTAAAATATACGTTAAAGGATTTGGCGACTTAAAGTTTTTCGAGGAATTTGCTGCAAATAGCAAAGAAAATTTATTCGATGCTGCAGTCTACATTTCTGATGCGTTAGTTGATGGAACAGATCGCATTCTCGTAATGAGCGATGCGTATGATGAAAGTACCGCTGAGTTTGTTGATAGTCTGGAAGCGCGAGATATCGACTACGTATTAGTATGTAATAAACACAAAGATATTCGATCGATGAATTTTATCGATTTGAGTACACCACGTGCGCTGGTACCTACTGAAGATTTCAGTCGTATTATCACGCCGCATATGATGGCGATGAATTACATCTACTATGCGATCTACAACGTGATGCATGAGATGCTGGTGGAGGAATAGAAATAGCGTGATGAAACAAGTCTGATATATTGCGAATATCGGACTTGTTTTCTTGATATGTGCGATTTCGATGTACGTCTTGTCCGATATACCACTTATATCGGACTTGTTTTCTTGATATACACGATTTCGACGTGCGTCTTGTCCGATATACCACTTATATCGGACTTGTTTTCTTGATATACACGATTTCGACGTGCGTCTTGTCCGATATACCACTTATATCGGACTTGTTTTCTTGATATGTGCGATTTCGACGTGCGTCTTGTCCGATATACCACTTATATCGGACTTGTTTTCTTGATATGTGCGATTTCGACGTGCGTCTTGTCCGATATACCACTTATATCGGACTTGTTTTCTTGATATGTGCGATTTCGATGTACGTCTTGTCCGATATACCACTTATATCGGACTTGTTTTCTTGATATACGCGATTTCGATGTACGTCTTGTCTGATATATCGCTTATATCGGACTTCTTGCTCTCACACATTACTACTCAAACCAATAAACTCTACCTTTATTCTTTCCTTTAAACTTACAGCTATTTAAAAGAGCTCTTTGGACTGTCTTAATTTCACAGTTACTCCATTCAGCTATTTCTTTAATTTGAAATGGTTCATTTTTAAGGACTGAAACTTGTCTAGCTGCTTCTGTAATATAATCTAGTTTGCTTAGTCTTCTACCACAACGACAAGCCACATATTTCTTTCTACTTGCTACCTCCACACACCCAAATCGCTTACACTTTGGACAACGATAACCTTTCTTCATCTGCGTATAATCGTAATAAGCAAATCGGTGATTATCGACTACGTTCGCTGCAATCAACGCTTTAGCCAAACGGTAATCTTCATCAGTCGGTGGTCCAAGTTTTTTAAGATAATCTATAATACCAGGTATTTGGCCGGCAAACTTTACATATTGATCACCATTGAAGTTCCTCAGAATAAAATTCTCATTCACAAAGATGATACGACTCATATGTTCGTATCGAAATCCATTGCGCATTAAAAATTGGGGTAAAATAAGGTCTGCGCGTTTCAACTGTGATATTATCGTTTGATCGACTCTACCGCGATTATTCTTAAATATTCCATCTATATAAGTGTATTCTCCCGAATAATTTTTTGTATCAAAATGAAAAATTTTACCATCACCAATAATCAAAAAATCAAACTGAGCTTTACTAGATTCTTTCAACGTAATATCCCAAAGCTTCAATCCCCCTTCGACAGCTTGCAGTTGTTCATAAAAATAGTTTTCTCCGGTAAATCCGACTTGATATGCAAATAAAGTAGTACTGTCATCTTTTGTCAGGCTACACCTTCCATCAACATTCATTAAATAACTCATCTTATTATCAGGTTCATGAAGTTTTAGAAACATATTACACCTCCCACCCCTTAATTTACAACAATAATATCAATATTTCAATAGTTAACTTTTGTTAACTTTCAACATACAAAAAAAGGCCACCTCAAAAGGATGACCTTTAAAAAATCTTATTTATTAATTGCTGCTTCTACAAATCCACGGAATAAACTTTGTGGTTTCATTGGACGTGATAAGAATTCCGGATGGAACTGACATGCCACAAACCATTTATGGTCTGGAATTTCAACGATTTCCACTAAGCGACCATCTGGTGAAAGTCCAGAGAATACTAATCCTTTTTCTTCTAAACGTTCACGATACTCGTTGTTAAATTCATAGCGATGACGGTGACGTTCCTCCACATGGTTCACCCCATATGCTTCAAATGCTTTCGTACCTTCCTGCACTTCACATGGATATAAACCTAAACGTAATGTTCCGCCTAAATCTACAACATCTTTCTGATCAGGTAATAAAGCGATAACTGGATAAGGTGTATTTGGATCTAACTCTGCTGAGTGCGCACCTTTCAATCCAACAACGTTACGTGCAAATTCAACTGTTGCTAACTGCATACCTAAACAAATACCGAAGAACGGAATATTGTTCTCACGCGCATATTGTGTCGCTAAAATCTTACCTTCGATGCCACGCTCACCGAAACCACCAGGTACTAATATACCGTCAGCATCTTTAAGACGTTCTTTATAGTTATTCACATCTAAATGTTCTGAATTGATCCAGTCGATTTCGATATCTTTTCCGAAAGCATAACCTGCATGTTTTAATGCTTCAGCAACTGAAAGATATGCATCCTGTAATGCAACATATTTACCAACTAGCGCAATTTTCACTTTTCCTTCTAAGTTACGGACAGTATCTAACAGTTGATTCCATTCAGTAAGATCCGCTTCACCACTTGCTTCTAAACCTAAACGTTCAATTACAAGATCATCCATATCTTGTGCTTGTAATGCAACCGGAATTTGGTAAAGTGTATCCGCATCACGACATTCGATTACTGATTTTTTATCGATATCACAGAATAACGCAATTTTATCGCGTAAGTCTTCTGTCATTTCATATTCAGTACGTACAACAATCATATCTGGTTGAATACCTAATCCACGTAATTCTTTTACAGAATGTTGTGTCGGTTTCGTTTTCATTTCACCCGCAGCTTTAATGTACGGTAATAATGTACAATGAATGTACATTACATTCTCACGACCGAGATCACTTTTAATTTGGCGAATTGATTCGATAAAAGGAAGTGATTCGATATCCCCTGTCGTACCACCAATTTCAGTAATAACCACATCAGCTTTCGTTGATTCGCCAGCTAGAAGTAAACGTGATTTGATTTCATTAGTAATATGGGGAATAACCTGAACTGTTCCACCTAAGTAATCACCGCGGCGTTCTTTCTTCAATACATGAGAATAAACACGACCTGCTGTAACATTAGAATATTGATTTAAATTAATATCGATAAAACGTTCATAGTGCCCTAAATCTAAGTCTGTTTCTGCGCCATCATCAGTTACGAATACTTCACCGTGCTGATATGGACTCATCGTACCTGGATCGACGTTTAAATATGGATCAAACTTTTGAATTGTTACATTTAGACCACGATTTTTTAATAATCTTCCTAAACTTGCTGCAGTAATCCCTTTACCTAAAGAAGATACTACCCCACCTGTTACAAATATAAATTTTGTCATGATTTACCTCCTAAAAAAATAAAAAAGCACTCCATTTGCAAAAGCAAAGGGAGCGCATAAGTTTATACGTTCGTCCTAATTAAAGGAGCCCAAGTAAAATGATAATCATTTTTGAGCAAAATGTCAACTAAGATTATAATTCTTCTTGGTCCTCTTCATCTTCATCTTCGAATTCATCGTCTTCGTCATCGAATTCATCCGCTTCAACTACTAAACCTGCTTCTTCCAATTCATCTTCGACTTCTTCGTCTTCAGCGTCAACGTTTTCTTCATCATCTTCACTAACAACTAAGTCTAACTCATCTTCGACTTCATCTTCACCAAGTAAAGCGATTTTAGGTGCATCTTCATCGTCTTCATCAAGTACGTCAAATTTTTGTACTGTCGGCGCGATTTTTTCTTCGATATCATCTACTGAATACCAGTCGCGAAGACCCCACATATATTCACCTGTTGATAAGAAACGACCATCCGTATTTAAATCTGTGTAGAACTGAACAACACGTGTTTCAATTTCTTCACTTGAATACTCACCTATAGATTGGAATTCATCGATTAAATCATAAAGGTTAACTTCTTTACCTTTTTCAGTTAAATAAATATAAGCTAAATCGATAAAAGAGCTTTCATCTATCATTTCTTTTGTATATTCAGAGATTTTCATTTTCTTCGTCCTTTCAAACTATGCTAGTTTAAGTTCACACTACATCATATCAAGAAAACGACCTCTAAAGCAAGATTAATAACGAATTAATTTCGTTAAATGATTAGGATGTTCAGCATCCATCGGTACAAAGTTATTGTTTAAGTATACATCTCTTAAGTTTTCCGGAACCTCTACTTCTATCTTGATAACCTCTTTAAAATGTTTACGCACAAAAGTTGCAATCTGGCGTAACACATTTTCACGGATAACATCCACATCTTCAGTAATATCCATCGCTTTCAATGTAGCGATATTTCCTTCAACTTCTAATTCGACAGTTCCTACTGCTTTATCATCTTTCAGCAATTTAATATTGTCACCATCCTGAACCAATCTTAATTTAGAAACATAGTTTGCATCTAAGTCTAAATAATAAAGACGCTCCTTACCAATTGGACCATTCGGGTTTGTCGCTAAATGCATAAAGCCAGCACGCTCATATAAATTCCACGCACCTTGATTCTCAGCATCGACCACTAAGAAAAGATGATCAAAATTTGGAAATACACTTTGTGCAAACTCAGGGATATTCATCATAATCTCAGTACCGTAACCTTGTCCCTGTAACTTATTATTGATTGATAGACTGCGTACATATACTGCATTAACCGGTGTATCATATCCTTCATGCTGATAATGTTGATGAAGCACAAAGAACCCGACAACCTGCTCGTCATGATTAAGCACGACACACGGTCTACGGTTCGGGTCAAATAAACCTTCATCTAAAACTTCTAAAGGTAATGATGAATATACCTTTTGTCTATCTGTTAATTCAAACGCTTCTAATTGAGGTCTATATTCCTCTTTATATTGAACAATCTTAATTTGCGATCCTATAAATTCCATAATGTTGCCTCCGTCTTGGATGAATTTAATAATTTACTCAATATATATATACCCATTTCATCTCAAAATTATCACAAAATTTAAACAAAACAATGAATCTCCACAAACTACGTTTCAATATAGTATAATGACAAAAACAGATGATAAATGATAAATGATAAATGAGGTATTGATATGAAGATTGGTATTGACGCTGGTGGCACTTTAATTAAAATTGCTGTTTTAGAAAACGACAAATTCACCTTCAGAAAACAGCTGAGCACTGAAATCGATGAAGTAGCTGAATGGTTAAAGACCGTACCAGATGCACAAGTTGCTTTAACGGGTGGGAAAGCGACGTATCTGCAAAGTTTAATCCCACAAAATGCTTTTCAATCGATTGAATTTGATGCAACATTCCGTGGCATCCAATCATTCCTAACAGAAATGAATCTTGATATTTCTAAGTTTGTGTTTAGTAACGTCGGTACAGGAACATCTATCCATTTTGTAGACAACGGCAAACAAATCCGTGCAGGCGGAACAGGCGCAGGTGGTGGTATGATGATGGGACTTTCATACTTACTGACTGGAAAAGAAGATTTCGATGAGATTGTTACGATAGCTAAAGAAGGAAATCGTGACATCATCGATTTAAAAGTAAAACATATCTATAAAGGAGATAAAACGCCGATACCAGGCGAACTGACTGCAGCCAATTTCGGTAATGTCCTCCATAACAAAGATACAGAAAACTTTAGTGATGCTGATAAAATTGCTTCAGTATTAGGTATCGTCGGGGAAACCGTAACAACAGTATCCATTCATGCAGCCCGTGAGTTTGGTGCTGAATATGTCGTCTATATCGGCTCAAGTTTCTTAAACAATACGTTACTGCGCGATATCGTGATGAACTATACAGTATTGCGCAACTTTAAACCGTACTTCATCGAAAACGGTGAATATTCAGGTGCGGTTGGAACGTTGAGATTGATGGATGAGCAATAAAAAAACGCTGCGTTACTCGTGTGAGTAACGCAGCGTTTCGCTTTGCAGATGACCTTATTTCTTCCCAATTACTTTAACCAAACTAAACAAAAATGGAATTAAAGTCGCACTAATAATTGTCGTTGCTACTGCAATGCCTGTTGCATTATTTTTCTTACTCAAATGAATCACCCCTTCAGTCGTGCTTCAAATGCTTTTACGCGTGACTCTACTACCGCTTCATCTCCATGCCAGATACAGATAAATCGTGACGGGAATTCGTCTTTCTCTTTATAATCTCCATTATAATATGCAAGCGGGAATAAGTATCCTGCTTTCACTTCATCCAATATGACATCGAAGAATTTCGCGTTATCTCCATCGCTATAATATGCAAGAAACTTCTTATAATCTCCAGCTAACACACTATCTAATAACAACAGCGAACTTGAACCGTTCTGTCTGAAGTTAAGGTCGATTGCGTATATCTCACCTTTGCTATCAACAAGTAAATCAAAGCCGGCAATGCCAACATATCCAGCTTCTACACCATTTTGCATAATTTCTAATCCTGCATCGATGACATCCTGCGGGATATTATGATCTATAATATTCCCACGATATTTACCGTACTTTTCAGTGATCTGCTGACTTGAACCAATAAACTTAATACCCAGTTCTTCGCTAAATGCATACTGTACACAATAATTATGCACCGGTTCAATAAACTGTTCAATAATCATCTGTACTGTACCTTCTGCTTCTCGCACGCGTTTAATACTACGCTCAACATCTTCCTGCGTATAGCACAGCATTACGCCATATCCACCGGCAGTCGGATGTTCATCTCCTGGTTTAATCACGAAAGGCAGTGACCACTTACGAACAGTATCTTCAAAGTCTTCAATCGCCACAACATCACGTTTCGGCAAGAATTTACCCTTCGTCCATTTATCCAGTATCGATTTATTGTTAAGCGCTAAAAATTTATCACGCGGTACAACGTATTTATCGCCTGGTACTAATTCCTCTTCATGGGCATACTGAAAGAATATCTTTTCTCCATCCAGAACCGCATCGCGTAACACCTGTTCATATGATTCACGTGTATTATACACTCTGAAACCATTCGGCATATCAAATCCAACTGCATTAAACAATGCTTCAGTTTTATCTGTCACGGTCGCTTCGTGTACAACGACCGGCATCTCGGCGATTAACAGTTCACGTGCGCTCAGTAAATTTGACTGATGTTCTTCTGGCTGTAGCCATGGATTAAAAGTATAGGATGGACGTGATGAATACATCACTTTCTCTCCATATAAATCTTTCATAACTAATGGTAAGTTGATTGGTTTAGTCCCCATAAATGTTCTCCTTTAATGTTTCATGTAAATGTTTAATGCGTTGTAGTTCTTCAGGTTTCTCGATTAACTCGATTGCCATCGTTGCCATTATTTTAGCACCTTGTAATAAGGCATGATCCCCGTGTGCGCTCTTCGCTGCTTCACGAAATTCTACCGTGTGTCCAACGAGCGTTGATGGTCCCATCTTAATATGTGGGTGAATCGTAGGTATGATGTGACTCACATTCCCCGTATCCGTTGAACCGAAACCAAAATCATCATGCAGAATTGGCTCATTATGCATAATAGCATGTTTCTCAAATAAATCATCTAAAAATGTATTTCTGATGAATTCATTAACACCATTTTGAATGTGATTGAGCTGATATTCTGCCCCTGCTGTAATCGCCGCACCTTGCGCTACACGATCGACTTTACCGGTTAATACATCTAAATCTTTTCTGCTAATTGCTCTGGTATAAAATCTCGCTTTCGTATAATCCGGAATAATATTTGCTGACTTACCACCATCTAAAATAACACCATGCACTTTATCCGTCTTCTTAATATGCTGACGCAATTGGCCGATTCCATTAAAGAAACTGATCATCGCATCAAGCGCATTAATACCATTATGCGCATTCTCAGAAGCATGCGCAGTCTTGCCAAAAAACTCCACTTCAAACACGTCTACTGCAAGTGTTGGCACGGTTCTAAATGATTCATGTCCCGGATGAATCATCAATGCTACATCACTATCATTAAATAATCCTGCTTTAACGTATGATGCTTTCGCACTACCGTTTACACCGCCTTCTTCAGCTGGTGTCCCAAATACCTGAATAACACCGCCTAAATCATCAATCACTTCTTTTAAAGCAATTGCTGATAATACACTAGATGTGCCGATAATGTTATGACCACATGCATGTCCTAGACCTGGCAATGCATCGTATTCTGCTAAATAAGCGATAGTAGGTCCTGCTTTCTCGCTTTCATACGTTGCGATAAATCCAGTTTCATGTCCTGCAATATCACGTTCTATACTAAATCCTGCATCTTTTAATGTCTTGCTCAGCAAATTAGACGCAAAGTATTCTTCATTACCTAATTCAGGTCGTGCGTGAATTTCATGACTAATGCGTATAAATTTATCTCTGTGTTCATCTATATATTGCAATACTTTGTTATTCATATTATTATCTCCTCCGTAATTATAAAAAAAGACATTCCCAGATAGGAATGTCTACACGTTCTTATCTGCCAGCTTACGCTGTAGGAATTAGCACCTTACATGACTGCAGGTTGCTGGATGTCATCGGGCCCTTCCCTCGATCCGTCTTGATAAGTTATTGAATTTAATACTAACTATATAGTTATCTATAAATTCTGTCAAATATCAAAATTAATATGTCAGTAAAGTAATTAAGAATTTCGTACCGGCCACTGAACTAACAACGTCTATCGTGCCATCATGCAGTTCAACGATTTCTTTTGCCACAGATAATCCCAAACCACTGCCATTATGATGTTCATTCGTTCTATTACCACGATAGAACTGTTCAAAGATATGCGTCAGATCTTCCTGCGGTATACCTTGTCCGTTATCCGAAATTTCTATGATTGCGTTACTTCCACTCGTGTACGTACTTATCCATACTTCAACATTAACGTTATGCGTAAAACTATTCGACACAATATTCGTCAGTACACGATCCATGCGTGACGTATCAATATGAATCGTCGCATCTTCTTTATGGACGTAGCTCAACCCTTTATTGCCATATTGAGAGACAAATGCATCAATATACGTTCGTAAACACGTTTCTTCTGTATGGAACTGAATGCCATCACTTTTCAGCTGATAAACCATATTCAAATCTTTCAGCAGCTGATCGATATATAATGCTTTATCTTCAATAATGCTTATAAACTTCTTCTCTTCGTCCGGTTCAAGCGGCATTCCACTGTTAAGTATTTTTGCATAACCATAAATTGAACTCAGTGGTGTTTTTAAATCATGTGTAATACCACGTACCCAGTTTTCACGCTGAATATTCATGTTACTTTGGTAATTTTTATCATCTGATAACTTTCCTGTAAGCTTCGCGATCGCCCCGTCTATCGGACTATACATACGATATTTACGACGCAATCGGCCATTTTTATATATCTTTTCATTATTTAATACGGAATAGTCACCCTTAGCTAGTTGCTCTACCCATGTAGAAAAATGTCTTAATGGTTGCGCTAAACGATTACCTAAAAAGATTGATAACAGTAAAATAGCGGCTAATACAACAAGATTCATCCATGCATACCAAATTAAAAAGTTTTTCATAACATTCATAAAATCTTTATCATAAATATAGCTGTTTTCTGCAAATATTGCTTTCGTATCTGCAGGATGTGGATTTTTCTGAACAACATAATAATTTTTATTATCTTTAAAATATGAAACAAAGAAATATTTTTGATAATTGTCGTTATTCTTATGCTTGAACAGCGTATTATTCACGACATCTTCATCAAAAGCTCCAGAAATTTTAGTTATCCCTTTGCGCTCAACGACAAATAATGCGAGATTGTGTTCGTCCAGATAACTTTGTGCGTCTTTTTCATTTCTCTCTAGTTTACGTCTTGCTTCATTTAATATCGTATTCTGCAGATAGATAACCTGCTGTCCTTTTGGCATCTCCCAAGTCGTAAATTCTTCAGCACGATATGTATTTAACGGGCGTAACTTAAATCCTTTTTCTGATACGTAAATCACTTCATCATCTTTATTCTTTACTACAAGCACTCCATCATGTCGCTTAACATAATTAACCATCTCTTTAACGGGTTTAACTTTGTCCCCGTCAAACTTAATATATTCACTAATAGAATATGAATCCACGCTTTGCATATCTTCCTCAAAGAAGCTTTGCTCACTCGTAAACAGGAAATAGACAAAGAAAGCACAAATAATGAATGTCACCGAAAAATAAAAGATCAGAAAATAGCGGATAAAGCGAATCATAAATTTTTTGCTGATGCTCATCTATCCTCACCTGATTTTAAAATATAGCCGATACCACGTGACGTTAATAATAATTTCGGTTTACTCGGCTCAACTTCGAGCTTTTCTCTTAACTTTCTGATATGCACCATTACGGTATTATCGTCTACAAATTGATTTTCCCACACCGCTTCATAAATCTGCTCTTTCGTACAGATTTCATCCTGATGTTCATATAAGTATTGCATCAATAAATATTGTTTTCCTGAAAGGAGATATTTCTTATCTCTTACAGTTAATTCTGCATTACGTTCATCAAATGAATATAACGCCTTTTCTTTTTTACCGGACTTCATATAACGCTCGACATTGACTTTTACTCTCACTGCAAGTTCCATCGGATTAAATGGCTTTGTAATATAATCATCTGCTCCATTTTGAAAGCCTTTAATCTTATCTCTATCCTGCGTATTTGCCGATACATAAAGAATCGGCGCATCGGTCATTTCTCGTATTTCATTGCCAAGATCATAACCTGACCCATCTCCAAGATTTATATCCAGTAAATACGTATCATAATGCGCACTAATCATCGACTTCGCCTGTGCAAATGTAGAAGCAATATCAACTTTTTCGAATCCTTCACGCACGAGAATAAACTTTATAAGTTCAGCAATCTCAAGTTCATCTTCTACGATTAATATTGACGGCATATTTTCGACTCCTTTAAAAGATGCATTTATTTAGTAATAATAACAAAATTTCCACTATTTTTGTATTATTCTTTAAAATGATAAAAAAATAAGACTGAAGTAATTACTTCAATCTTAGACTTAAATTATTGAAACATCTTCATGAGATGTTCTATCACTATACCAGTCCACTGCTTTTACCGTCATCACAGTTACAAAGATCAGTTTAGACTGTTCATAGGTCTGCACATCAAATGGATACATTTTAGCGAGTTCTCTTTTCACACTATTATAGCGTTCCATCTCGCTCGGATAATATTTTAAATAACTGGTAAAAGCAGTCAGTTCAATAATCTTTTCATGACCTACAGGAAAAATATAGAGTTGATGCGTTCTGTCACCTGAAATGCGCTTCACATATTGCAGACTATCTTTAAATTCCGGTGTGATGCTTTCATAACCTAAATTGATTAAAGCCATATGCTGCGTTTCAAAGAGCTGCAAACTTTTAGTGACGATCATCATATCAATAATTGGTTTAGCCGACATACCAGGAACTGCTGTTGAACCGATATGTAATATATTATCGGCGTGCTCTTTAATACTATTTTTTAATTTTCTGCTTTCATCTAAAAACAAATGCTGCCAAATACTATCATATGGTAAAACAACAATCCTCTTCATATGCCACCAACTTTCAAATTTTGTAATATTACTATTATAACTTATTGTGACTAGATTCACAAACTATTTCGTTGTTTTCTACTTTGTACCATGTTATTATTAATTCCGAGTTAACCGATAAGATTACTTAAAGTATAGGAGCGGAAAATAATAATGAGCTTACCTTTTATGGATATATTTAAAGACTGGGCATCAGAATACGATAATTTCGTAACTGGTCAGGATCCTGAATATAAAGATGTTTTTGTGAACTATGACTTTATGATCGCCCAAGCAGTGAAACATGCTAAAGGTGATGTTGTAGAATTTGGACCGGGTACCGGTAACTTAACTAATTACCTTTTACAGCAAGGTTTAAACGTACGTGCGATTGAACCGAGTGAAGAAATGGCTGCCATCGGAGAAAAGAAGACAGGGATTTCTTTTGAACGTGGTGACTTTTTAAACTTTAAACAGCAACCAGCTGACACATTTATTTCTTCATTTGCATTCCATCACTTAACGGATACAGAAAAAGATATCGCTATCGGTAAGTATGCGGAATTATTAAATGAAGGTGGCCGCGTCATCATTTTAGATACAATCTTCAATTCTGAAGAAGAGAAACAGTCGATGATAGAGCATTATACGTCACTTGGCTTTAATAATTTAGTAGAAGATTTAAACCGTGAATACTATCCATTAAAAGAGACAATGGAAAGCATCGCGAGTCGCAACGGCTTCGATTATCACGATACGCAACTTAACCGCTTTGCACACCTGCAAATTTTAGAAAAAAAAACAATAAAAAAACCATTTGATTTAATCGGTCACACACCAATGGTAGAAATTACAGCATTCCCATTAAATAAGGGAAATCGTATATTCGCAAAACTAGAGAATCATAATTTAGGTGGTTCGGTAAAAGATCGTCTAGGTCTAAATATTATTACGAAAGCGTTAGATCGCGGCGATATTAAAAACGGTCAAGTCGTAGAAGCAACAGCCGGAAATACTGGTATCGGGTTAGCTCTCGTATGCCAGAAGTATGATTTAAAATTACGTGTATACGTTCCAGAGAAGTTCAGTGTTGAAAAACAAAGCATCATGCGTGCTTTAGGTGCAGAAATTATCAATACACCAACAGAAAAAGGGATGCTATTTGCACGCGAGGAAGCTTTGAAATATGCACAGGAAACTGGCGCATTCTTCACAAATCAATTCGAATCACCTGATAATCCTTCTAGTTATGAAGGACTTGCCAATGAAATTATCGCGGATGTTGGACGCGTTGATATGATCGTAGCCGGCGCTGGCTCAGGTGGTACGTTTACAGGGCTAGCACACTACTTTAAAGATGCACATAAAGTAATCGTGGAGCCGGAAGGTTCAATATTAAATGGTGGAGCATCAGGCAGTCACAGAACTGAAGGTATCGGTGTTGAAAAATGGCCAGACTTCTTACCAAAAGATTTAATCGATGCAGTTGAAACGATTTCTGATATCGATGCTTTTACAAAAGTGTCAGAACTTGCTAAGCTTGAAGGGTTAATGCAAGGTAGTTCATCTGGTGCTGCATTACAGGCGGCTTTAAATCAGCAACAACACTTTACGAATCAAAATATCGTAGTCATCTTCCCGGATGCAAGTGACAGATATTTATCACAAGCAATATTTAATATTAAAGGAGAATAACAATGAAGAAAAAGACAATGATGATTCATGGTGGACAAACGACTGATGCTTTTACAGGATCAGTCAATGCACCAATTTATCAGACAAGTACATATAAACAAGATGGTATTGGTAACTTACGTCAAGGTTATGAGTATTCTCGTACGAAAAACCCAACGCGTACTGCCTTAGAAACATTAATCGCAGACCTTGAACATGGACACGAAGGTTTCGCATTCGGTTCAGGTATGGCAGCAGTATCAACAGTAGTGATGCTGTTAAATGCTGGTGACCATATCGTAGTAGGTAGCGACGTATACGGCGGAACATACCGTGTATTTACTAAAGTATTTGACCGTATCGGTATTAAATCAACGTTTGTAGATACAACAGATGTTGAAGCGGTAAAAGCGGCAATTACACCTGAAACTAAGATGTTATATATCGAAACACCGACAAATCCATTACTCAATGTTACTGACATTCGTGCAATGGTAGAAATCGCACAAGCAAACAACTTAATTTCTGTAGTAGATAATACATTTATGACACCATATTTCCAGAATCCAATCGATCTAGGTGTTGACATCGTATTACATTCAGCAACAAAATATATCGGTGGTCATAGTGATGTTGTAGCAGGATTACTTGTTTCTCGTACGCCAGAATTATCAGAACAAATCCACTTTATCCAGAACTCTGTTGGTGGCATTCTTGGGCCACAAGATAGTTTCTTACTTGTACGTGGTATTAAAACACTAGCATTACGTATGGAACAAACTGAAAAAACAACGATGAAAATTATCGAATTCCTACAATCACAAGATAAAGTAACAAATATCTTCCATCCATCATTATTAGATGCAGAACGTAAAGCAATTCATGAATCACAAGCAACTGGATTTGGTGGTATGATTTCTTTTGATGTCGGTTCTAAAGAAAATGCTGAATTACTTGTAAAATCTTTAAAATACTTTACATTAGCTGAATCATTAGGTGCAGTTGAAAGTTTAATCTCTGTACCAAGTCAAATGACACATGCATCTATTCCACGTGAACGTCGTTTAGAATTAGGCATCACTGATGGATTAGTACGTATTTCAGTGGGTATTGAAGATAGTGACGATTTATTAGAAGACTTAAAAGAAGGATTTGCATTACTTAAATAATTAGGAGGCACATCATGACACAAAAAATGAACGTTGAAAGCTTTAACTTAGACCACACAATCGTAGACGCACCATTCGTACGTTTAGCAGGTATTAAAGAAGGTATCAATGGCGATGTTATTAACAAATACGATATCCGTTTCAAACAACCAAACAAAGAACATATGGAAATGCCTGCACTTCATTCATTAGAACATTTAATGGCTGAGAACATCCGTAACCATACAGATAAAGTTGTAGATTTATCACCAATGGGATGTCAGACAGGATTCTACCTATCACTAATTAATCATGATGACTATGAAGACGTGTTAGTTATCCTTGAAAAAACATTAAATGACGTTCTTGCTGCTACAGAAGTGCCAGCATGTAACGAAGTACAATGCGGATGGGCTGCAAGCCACTCATTAGAAGGTGCGCAATCTATCGCTAAAGAAATGTTAAGTAAAAAAGAAGGCTGGAGAAATATTTATCAAGAAGGTAAAGCACCAGCAGAATAATTAAAAATCCACCTCGGCTGAGGTGGATTTTTTTCTCAATCACAACAAATCATTGATTAAAATCTAATTAAATTAGTGGCTGCATAAACATCATCATATTCGTTCAATACTTTTAACTGTTCATCAACGATATCTAAATGATATGGCCCAGTCATCTCACCAATTTCATACATCTTTGCACGATCAATGTCATCATGCTTCTTAAAGTTAAACGTTACGCTGTAATCTGACTTTTCTCCGGTACCATATACAAGTTCTCCTAAAACTTTAGCTGTACCATTACCTTCAAAATAAGACTTCAATTCAAGTGGTAATGTAAACCTGAAGCGATAATGTGGTGTATTATGCATTAAATAATTGTATAACACACGATCAATTCTATAATCTAAGCGGAAAGCAACACCATTATCGTTTGGCGTTACTACTAAATTCTTTACCATAAAGTGTGGCATATGAAACTCTTTACCTACAGCTTCAGGTGGTGTCGATTCCGGTTTTACAAGTTCAACATTGACGCTTTTTTTCTTCTCATCATTATGTTTCAAATTTTGTACCTCATCGTTTTGTTTTTGATTTTTCGTTAAGAAATAATATAGTGCTCCACTCGCTGCAACAAATACAATTGCACCGACCGCACCAGTCGTCTTTTTACAGTTACATTTCATAGTGACGTCCCCTTTATCTACGTTATTTTATTTCACTATACCCCATTCATCCTTCTTTTAAGCGAAACTATTAAAAAACTATAAAAATCTATAAAAATCTATAAAAAAAATAAAAAACATGTTATTGTAGTGTTTGTACTTTAAGAAACGAGGTTTTATTTATGCTTTTTACACGAACACCAGTAAATAAACTTTTACCGTTCGTATACACAACACTTTTCGTTATTTTTATATTACTTATATTTGAGCAGATACTACAAATGGTTATTGTTTTATTATTTCCGGACATATATAGTGTATTACCCTTTACTTTAGACTTTTTCTTTACCGAAAACATTAGTGAACTTACAAATATTCCTTCATGGATTATTATTCTGATTGTCATCATTCTACTTATCGCAATAACATTTTGGGTAGTAGAATTACTCGTAAAATATAACGAGCGACAGGAAGAACTATACATCGGTGATATCACAGACCATCATCTTTACTTAGCCATATTCACACGTCCAAATGTTAATATAACAGACCTACCAATCTATACCGGAGACTTTATGCGTGATAATAAAGGGACTTCAAGCACTTCAGAAACGAATAGTACACCAGGTGAACTCTATAAATTCATGCATGCAGCACTGTTTAGTAAACCACTTGATGAGGTCTTCTATATTCAGCATATTAAAGTTCAGAAAGAAACATGGCGAGGACTTAAATTTACAGGCGAAGCGATAACGAATAAACGTAATCTTCTCGTACGTAAACAGAAGAAATTCTTCCTTTCTCGTTCAGTTAATGATTACGATAAAATGAAAACATTCATTAAAAGTATTGCTGAAAACTAGTATTTACAGATAATTTACTTTAAATTCACTCCATCTCAATATTTAAAGGGTAAGATGTCTATCATGGAGATGATAGACATGTTTACAGAAAAAGAACGTTTAAATTTAATTATGTCGTATGGTTTAGAAGAATCCATCGATCTTTATAATAAATATTATGATGAAATCCATTCTATAGATCTTAAAAAATTTAAATCAACTATGAGCATCCAGTATGATTTACCACAAAAGCTTGCTGATGCCATATACTTTATAGAATATCATTATAAAAATCGAGGTACCCACTTTGAAGAGATCATGGACTTCTTTAATACTTTACGCGCGATTGAACGACAAGTGATGTAAATTTTATAATAAATGAAAAAAAGGAAATATATGAATATTTCCTAAAGTTGAACTTTTTATTATCCTGTTTTAATTAAAGCAAGATTTCTATATCTTATAGGAGTCTTGCTTTATAATTTTTTCTTCTTTCTTACGAAAATAGATTATTCTATATACTCATTAAATTTATTTCCTAGTACATCATATGATTTAATTGTTTCCCCATAAAACATTTATGGTTAAATATTCCAAAAAATTAAAATTCTATCAATAATTAATGGGTATTATAGTCATAATTAGAGATGATAATATGTTTACAGATAAATAACGTATCAACTTAATACTTTCATACAGTTTAAAAGATGCGATAGAACTGTACAATAAGTTTAATGCCCTAGCCAATGACATTTCTTTGAGTATAAACAATTCATTATATAGCACAAATAAAAGTGTTATTTACAGAGAAACTATCATCCTCTTCAAATCATATTTTGTTAATATGAAAGAAATTCAGAAGAGTTATTTTGACCAATAAGTAAACTTACGCCATATATATTCTAATGGACCTTGTTTATACCTTTTTAAATATAATTGTGCTCCCACACACTGAACTACCGTTAATATTAGCGCGATACTAAAAACTTGCGATAAAGAAAGTTGGCTATATAGTCCTAAAACATAAAAAATAATAAACATCGAAATACTTTGGAAAATATAACAAGTTAAACTTATTTTTCCTATTTTTTCAAAGGGCGTTAAATACATTAGAACTTTATTGTTTTCACAAAGTATAATCGTAAAAACAATATAACTCATAGCAATAAATATGCCGCCATAATAAGTGAAATTTTCCATCATTTCAGCATTAATATGATGATAAATTCCAAATCCTTTTACAGTTAACCCGATTATTAAAAATATACTTGCTGTAATAATAGCGCTTGTTTTGTGCTTCAATATCTTATTGATAAGCTTTGTACGATAAGCATAACTACCAAATAACATAAATGGAAATACAGTTAATAGATAAAATATAAATATTTTTCCTCCAATGAGTGGTGTATTTGCCCCAAGAAATGTTCCCATATTTAAACCTAAAATTAATAAATAATCTCTATCCCTTATAGCTTCTTGCCAAACTTCATTACCAAACGCATTATTTTTATTTAAAACTACTTGGTAGTCTTCTGGTTTAAGTATAACGGAAATCAATTCATTAAAATGCAAACTAAAATGTATCGTTACTAAACATATACTACTAACAAGTGCTATGCGGGGAGAAAGTACTAAAAAGAGTAGTAATAATAAACCAAAAATTGCATAAGTATTTAAAATATCTCCATAAAACAATAAACTTCCATGAAGTATTCCTAATACTAATAAAAATAATAATCTTCTTATTAGACGAGGAAATATATTTTGTCCCCTCTGAAACATATTATCTGCCATGATTGCCATCCCAAATCCAAACAAAAATGAAAAAATCGGATAAAAAGAATTATGGATAAATAATAATGATAATTGTTGCAACAACACATCCTTGTCATTAGCAAATTTAACCAACGGATTTACATAGTAGTAATTTTCATGAAAGCCAACAATATTCATAAATAAAATACCTGTTATACTAAATCCTCTTAATACGTCTAAACTTCGAATTCTATTTGACATAATATCCTCCACAGGAATTTAATCACCATAAAAACCAATTATTTTACAAAAAGATTTCTCATAACAATATATAGTGGTACTTGTTTCAAGTCTTTTCATCTATTATGTTATAACACGTCTAACACCTTTAAAAAGGCATCGTTGTATCTGCATAGATATAGCAATTCACTAACATATTGTTAGCATCAAATGTAGCTTCCAAAATGCTATTATTTACCTTATATGTTACATTTCGTTCTATAATCTTCCCCTTACTATCTTTTATTACATCCGTACCGATTTTATATTTTCCATAATGATTACTGAATTGTTTTATACTGATTTTACCTTTTTGTACGGGAAATTCTATCAAGAAGTATTTGCCTTTCGAAGACTTGTAGCCTATTGTATCGTACTTTTTTATAACAAAACGTTTATTATATCGTTGCTTATTATGCAGGTTTTCAAAAGCATTCATTCCTTCACTAATATCATCGTTATTAAAGTTCGTTGATAATTTCATGCCATTTATAGTAACGTTGTCATTAAATAGAGCTCTTTTAAAGTTCTTATCGAACAAAAACGTATAGCTGTTTCCTGTATATCCTTTCCATTGATAATAAGGTTTTAACATATGTGCGTAACCATCATTACTCTGAATAACCCCTGCACTTAATAATATCGTTGATGCTAAAGCCATCTTCATTAATTTTTTATTCATTATAATTTCCTCCTAGTTTTAATTAATATATATAATTTTTATATTTTTATTTTAAATTTTACACTGTTATCATTTGTTTCAAATAGATACTGTTTATTATAATTATCGAGCAATTTACTAACGATGTAGAGTCCTAAACCATTGCTTGAAGTTTTATTAAGATCGAATTTTATTTCAAATATATTATCGGTGTGTAATGATTCCTTTTCATTACAAGTATTCTCTATATAAAACCACCCTGCTTCTACACCAATATTTATTTTACTTTCAATATCTGTATATTTCACAGCATTACTAATAAGGTTAGAAATGATAATTTGCAACGCCGTCATCCCAATATATATTTGTTCATGTACAAGATTGTTGTTAATTTTTAAATGTTTTTGTTGAATCAATAAATCATATTTCATTAATACTTCTGTAACCACTTTGTTAAGTGATATATGTGATTCATTCTGCTTTAAGTTATCTATAGCCGATACTGATAATACTTGTGAGATAGTGTGTGAAAGATCATCTGTAATAGCAATACAGCGCGCAATGTAAACATCTCTATCTTTATACTTTCCAATGTTGTGCTGCATGTTCTCGAGTATTATTTTCAAACTAGCTAAAGGTGTCTTAAGTTCATGTGATATACCTCTGAAAAAATTATACTTCAACTGTTCTAACTTAATTATTTCCTTATTCTTTCCTTCTAGATCTTCAATAGTTTCTAATAATTTAGTATAAAGTGTATTGATTTGCGCTTTTAATTCACCTACTTCATCTTGAGAAGTAACCTTTAGAAGAGCTGTTTTATCAAGCATCATCATGTCATCTGTAACATTTTTAATCTCTTCTATATTGTTCTTTATAAGCCTTGCATAAACTATAGCAACTAGAATAGAAAATATTAATGAAATTAACAATGAATGTGGTAGAAACTTAAAACTTAAATCTATCGCATCTTGTTGCATATCTGCTGTTGAGATAAACTGGACTGTACGTAATTGACCATTATTCAATACAATATTACGCTCTTCAATAATCAGCGAGTTATGTTTACTTTCAGGATTGATATCAATATCTTGTTCAATCTGTATAGAGTTTCGTTTTTGCTCACCCTTCAAAGAAACTTTAGTCTCACTATGTTTTGAATAAAAATCGAGGGTCTCCTTTACATAATTCAATGATTTTCTATTTAAGTTAAGAGCGATAACATCTGCTTTATGTTGTATTTCTTGTTTTCGGTTTTCTAAATACGTGTTTGGAAATATAAGAAATACAAGAACATGTACGAGTATAACGATTATTAGCAATATAGAAAAAATCTGAAGGAACATTTTGGGAAATATCTTCATTTTGTTCATCTTCGCTCCAATCTATATCCAACATTTCGTATCGTTGTTATGCAGTTTAATTGTAGTTTTTTTCTAAGTTCCTTAATATAGACATCAATGACTCTATCATAAGGTACATCATCTGTTCCTTTCCATACATGATTTAATATCTGCTCTCTTGTCAGTGCGTAACCTTCATTCTCGATTAAAAACTTCAAGATTTCTAGTTCTTTCGGATTCATATCTACTAACTTTCCATTAAGTCGTGCAGTGTAGCGCTTAAAATCTACTTCTGCTCCACGATATTCAAAATAATCATGAGTTCCGTAATATTTTTGAATTAATGCATCCACTCTTACCTTTAACAATGAAAGCGAGAACGGCTTTTCAATATAACCATCTGCCAGGTTTGTGAATGCATCAATTTTATAGGTTTCATCACTGAAAGCTGTAAGTATCAGAACCGGAAGATTACTTTTCTCCCTTATTTCTTTTAATACTTCTAGTCCATTTTTAAAGGGTATTTGAATATCAAGAATAACAAGATGAGTACTTTCGTCAAACTGATTTATAGCAGCTTCACCATCTGATGCTTCAACCACGCTATAGCCGAATTCAGACAAATATTCTACAATTCCTTCTCTTATCATTTCATCATCTTCAACAACCAATACCCTCATAATCCGTTCTCCTTCAATTTAAAAAATTTACATTACTTATTATCTGTCAGTAATTCTTTAGGATGCTTATTCAACATTCGTATAGATGAAACAATCACTGAAATGAATAATACGACAGACATAAATAATATTACAGAAATTACAGTTTCCGTTAATATATTAACATTTAGGCTTGTTAATGTCCTATTAAAGCCGTCAACTTCTGCTCCTCCACCCAATTGACTCGATGAAGATTGAGCTGAAATTTGTTTCGTAATATCTTGTGTTACTTTATCTAAAACTTTCTCACCAAGTATATTTGCTGTGTAGCGTGATAAAATATATGCGCCGACGAAAGCAGGTATAGCAATAAAAAATACTTCCATTAAAAACTGCATAAATATTTTCATTTTAGACATACCAAGTGTCAACAAGATAGCAATTTCTTTCTTTCTCGCATTCATCCATAACAATAATAGAAGTGACACAATCATTCCAGATAATACTAATGCCACTGTAAATAGTTTATTCGCAATACTATAAATTCCAGAGATTGATTGTTGTAGAGCGGGGAAGTTTGATGTACTTTTAATTAAATTATATTCATTCCAATTAATATCTAATTTTTCAAGCTGTTTTATAATTGCATTAAGATCTTTATCTCCTTTTACATAAAATGTAGCATCTTGATATACTGCAGTTTCTTCAGTATTACCATATACCTTAGCCGCAGAATGCAAATCTGTAATGATGGTATTCTGATAAAGTTCTTGTGGCGCACTTACTGGACCATCATTCTGACCGTCAAATAATCCTTTAATTTCTACTTCTATAGTTTCATCTGCACGCTTCTCATTATCTACATCGTAAATGTTCGATTTAAGCTTGATTTTATCACCAACTTTAAGTTTGTTTTTCTCTGCTAAGGCTTTATGCATAAGTATTTTATACTTGTCGTTCTTTGTCAGATGTGTTCCTTGAACTAATCTATAAGACTTTGACAGAAACTTCGTTTCTTTTGCCGATTCATTCACACCTGTCAACATTACTGTACGTTTAAAATGTTTAGCACGTTCACTTGACGGGTCAACTTGTGTTTCATTTGTTTCAAATAAATCGTAACCTACAAGGTCTGCTACACTATTAATTCGTTTCACATAATGATGGATATCTTTTGACTGAGCTACTTTCTCAATATCTTCACTTTTAACATTCCCTCCTCCTCTAGGAGTACCAGGATTCACTTGTCTGTTGATTTCCATAGAGAAACTGTTCGTTACGTTACCAAATGTTTTTTTTGCAGCATTGTCTGTTGCATCTTTTAGAGATAAACCAATTAATGATAAAGTCGTCATCACAAGAATAACAAACATGATAATTAATGATTTAATTTTCTTTTTTGTAACGTAAGAAAACGCATTTCGAATCATTGTGCTACCTCCTTCAATTGCTTATTACGAAGTTCTAAAACAACATCTGCTACTTCAGCAACTGCTTTGCTATGAGTTACAACAATTACACATTTATTTCTCTCTTTAGCCAGATTTTTTAATACATTTATGATTTCTGTTGCCGTTATTTCATCCAGATTGCCAGTAGGTTCATCTGCTAATATTACTGGCGCTTCAGAGACAAGCGCTCTTGCAATTGCTACACGCTGTTGTTGCCCTCCTGAGAGCTTCATAACATTTCTCCTTATCTGCTTAGAATCTAAACCTAGCGATAAGAGTATTTCCTCAGATGCCTTACGGTTAACAATTCTTATATTCTCAAGCGGTGATAAATAGTCAATCAAATTATAATTTTGAAAAACAAGGGAAATGTGATTTTGTCTATGATTTCTGTAACCATCTTGTTTAATATTCTGGCCATTAAATATCACTTCTCCACTTTCAGGTTCATCTAATCCCGCCAGTAACGAAAGTAATGTTGATTTACCGGATCCAGACTTTCCGATAATTGCATAAAACTTACCCACTTCAAATTCTTTACTTACGGTGGACAATACTTTTTCTCTGCCTTTAACATAACGATATGTAACATTTTTAATTTCTAAAATACTCATCTATATTCTCCTAACTGATTTTTGATAATAACTTTTTTGGTGGTTGAAGTAGCATAAAGGATGACGAAACTATAATAGACACAACAATTATTATAAGAAGTATACAGTAACTCATTCCAAATGATTGCAAGTGACTTATATCTCTAGAATTTCGCATCAAGTTTGCAAACATACTTACAATCACTAGTTTACCTAGAAAATATGCAGGGATTGCTGCAGATAAGGAAACAAGAATTAATTCAAAGACAAACTGGATGATAATCATTGCCTTACTTATACCTAAAGAAAGTAGTATTGCAACCTCATAAATCCTTTCTCTTGTCCAAAGTGACAGGACAAGTGATAAAGAAATTATCCCTCCTGCAATAATTATATAATTCATCCATTGCATCATCTCACTCATTCCATTATAAGATGCTACTTTACCTTCCAAACCGCTATTATTTTTTTCAATTTTGTAATTTGCTTTTATATCTTCGTTTTGTTCAAGCATGTGTAATACCTTATCAGGATTATCCGTAACAAGCTCTAGTTTATTAACTCGATTTTTCTGAATAGATTGATAACTCAAAAACATCATATTCTCACTAAAGTCAGATGTCAGGCCGGTATATTTCTCCTGTTTCTTTCCGGAGAAGATCCCCCTAATCTTATATGTCATCATTTTCTTAGTACCTGGTTGTAGTAACTGCACAGTATCTCCTACTTTTAAGTGATTCATTTTAGCAAGCACTTCGTGAACAAGCACACTTTTCTTATCACTCGATTGAATATGATGTCCTGATTTTATTGTGAACACATCACTTTGGAATAATACGTTTCGTTCTGTATTTAATACCGCTTCATATGCCACAGCATTCTTCAAGTTATCCGGTATATTATCACGTTTTACTTTTTGGTTTCCATTTACAACATTTATACCTTTCGCTATTGCTGTACCGTTATATATGGGTGATATCTCCTTTATTTTTTCATACTTAGAAAATTTTTCTTTGTTGAACTCCTCACCATTTTTTTTTGTAACTATAAGTGATGAATTCGTTAGTTTATTTAAATCATCTTTTAAGTTTTTTGTCGTTCTTTGAATGCTAATACAAGCAAACAAACTCGACAACAATACTAACAATATGACAAAGATAATCAATGATCGGTTTTTGTTTCTTATAATATATAACCACCCATTACAAATCATCCTTAACCTCCTTTATTAATATACTTTCGAATGTATAATACAGGATATTTATAAAACAATTATGAAATTGAAAAATAAAAATAATTCATATATCTAATACACAAATATTAGAAGAAATAGAAGTGTACAAAAAAAGACAAATTCGCATCATCAAATGCGAATTTGTCCTTTTAGTTATATAACCATCATTTCAATATATTATATAATTACTGTTATCATATTAAATGCTTTAAATAGCTCTTTCCAAACTCCGGCATTTCAACACCAAAGTTATCTGCAATCGTCGCTCCAATTGAAGCGAATGTCGTATGCGTTTCTAATTTACGACCACCATCAAATTGTTTGCTGTACATTAATAATGGCACATATTCTCGCGTATGATCTGTTCCCGGCATTGTTGGATCGTTACCATGATCTGCGGTAATGATTAATAAATCATCTTCACGAAGTTCATCTAATAATTCACCTAAACGCTCATCAAATGCTTTAATCGCATTCATATAACCTTCTTTATCACGTCGATGTCCATACAACGCATCAAAGTCTACTAAATTCAGGAAGCTGATACCATCAAAATCAGATTTCACAACGTCCATTAATTTATCCATACCATCCATATTATCTTTCGTACGGATTGACTTCGTCACACCTTCTCCATCATAAATGTCATTAATCTTACCGATTGCAATAACATCTCGCCCTGCATCCTGTAACGCATTCATCACTGTACGTCCGAAAGGTTTCAACGCATAATCATGACGGTTAGAAGTTCTTGTGAAGTTACCAGGTTCACCAACATATGGTCTTGCAATAATACGACCGATTAAATACTTTGGATCTTTCGTATATTCACGAACTTTCTCACAAATTTCATAAAGTTCCTCAAGTGGGATAACCTCTTCATGTGCTGCAATTTGCAGTACTGGGTCAGCAGAAGTATAGACGATTAAGTCACCTGTTTTCATTTGGTGTTCGCCCCATTCATCAATAATTGCTGTTCCTGAAGCTGGCTTATTCGCGACAACTTTACGACCCGTCATCTCTTCAATAGCTGTTACAAGCTCATCAGGGAACCCATCCGGATATACTTTGAATGGCTGATCAATATTTAGACCCATAATCTCCCAATGACCTGTCATCGTATCCTTTCCAACAGATGCTTCTGATAATTTCGTATAGTATGCTTCAGGTTTGTCGACTTCATTAACGACTGGAAGCTGTGCGATATTACCTAATCCTAACTTTTCTAAGTTCGGTAATTTCCCTTCATATCCTTCTAACGTATGTTTCAAAGTGTGACTACCAACATCGCCAAACTTGTCAGCATCCGGTGCTTCACCGATACCTACAGAGTCCATTACGATTAAATGAATTCTATTAAATTTCATGATTATCTCTCCTTTGCGTTGATCTGATTTGACTTGATTTTCCGCTCGACTTGTCCAATTTCTCATGTTTATTGGACACATCGCTCTCACGTCCAATCCAAATCCAACTACTCAGTAATAACTTTATGAATCAATACTGGTGCTTCTGCACTGTCTGCAATTTCAATATTGTCGTAAATTTTATTCATAACGTCTTCTACATTATCTCGGTTTGCATATATTGTTACAAGTGATTCGCCCGCTTCAACTTTGTCGCCGACTTTTTTACGTAACATCAATCCTACCGCTAAATCAATAACGTCTTCTTTCGTAGCGCGTCCTGCACCAAGTAACATCGAAGCTACTCCGATTTCATCTGCAACAATCTTGCTTACAACACCACTTGCTTTCGCTGGTACTTCAATCACATACGCTGCTTGCGGTAACTTAGATACATCATCTACGACTGACGCA
The DNA here is from genome assembly GCF_022501545.1 of Macrococcus sp. PK. Classification (NCBI taxonomy): domain Bacteria; kingdom Bacillati; phylum Bacillota; class Bacilli; order Caryophanales; family Staphylococcaceae; genus Macrococcus; species Macrococcus sp. PK. Next base: position 44,480 of record NZ_JAEPRF010000017.1, on the reverse strand, counting down.
TCTCCACCTTGGTTAGCAAGGAATGTTTTAAACTTCTCTAAAGCTTTACCATTATCAATCACTTCCTGTAATTTCGCACGCGCTTCATCTAAAGATTCTGCTTTACCGGCTAACACAACCATTTGACTTCCTAGCGTAAGCACAAGTTCTGTTAAGTCTTCCGGTCCTTCACCGCGTAATGTTTCAATCGCTTCTTTCACTTCTAATGCATTTCCGATTGCAAATCCTAACGGTTGACTCATATCAGAGATTATCGCCATCGTATTACGTCCGACGTTATTTCCGATCTTAACCATTGCATGTGCAAGCTGCTCTGCATCTTCTTCTGTCTTCATAAATGCTCCGGCACCTGTCTTAACATCTAATACGATCGCGTCAGCTCCTGCTGCAATCTTCTTACTCATAATACTTGATGCGATTAACGGAATACTATTAACTGTTCCTGTTACATCACGTAAGGCATATAATTTCTTATCTGCTGGTGTTAAGTTACCTGTTTGTCCGATCACTGCCAATTTATCTTCATTTACAATCTTAACGAAGTCTTCTTCTGAAATTTCAACATGGAATCCTTCTACCGCTTCTAATTTATCAATTGTTCCACCTGTATGTCCTAATCCACGCCCACTCATCTTCGCAACAGGTATATCAAGTGCTGCTACTAATGGTCCTAATACTAAAGTTGTTGTATCACCAACACCGCCAGTTGAATGCTTATCAACTTTCACACCTTCTATAGCGCTTAAGTCAATCTGATCGCCACTTTCAACCATCGCCATCGTTAAGTTAGCACGTTCTTCATCGTTCATATCCTGGAAGAATATCGCCATCGCTAAACTTGATGCCTGATAATCAGGAATTTCTTCATTTGTATAACCTTTAATGAAGCATTCAATTTCTTCTTTCGATAATGCATGTCCGTCACGTTTCTTTGCAATAATATCTACCATTCTCATCATTAATGACCTCCATTTATTTTGTAAGCGTTTTCTTTTATATTAAAAGTGAAAGGGAATTAATAATCCCCTTTAGCTTCTTCACCCTTTAAAATTTGTACACCTGCTGATGCACCGATACGTGTAGCACCTGCATCAATCATCGCTTTAACATCTTCATAAGAACGCACACCACCAGATGCTTTCACACCCATATCAGGTCCTACTGTTTCACGCATTAATTTCACATCTGCGACTGTTGCTCCACCTATTGAGAATCCTGTAGAAGTCTTAACGAAATCTGCCCCTACTTCTTTCGCAATTTCGCAAACTTTCACTTTCTCTTCGTCAGTTAACAGACTTGTTTCGATAATTACTTTCGTCGTAACATCTCCTGCAGCATCGACTACCGCTTTAATATCTTCACGTACTAAATCAAAGTTGCCACTCTTAGCCGCACCGATATTAATTACCATATCAACTTCACCTGCACCATTCGCAATCGCATCTTTCGTTTCAAATGCTTTTACTGCTGGTGTATTAGCACCTAACGGGAAGCCGATTACAGTACATACTAAAACATCCGTACCCTCTAATAAAGCATGTGCATACTTTACGTGTGTAGGGTTCACACAAACACTCATAAATCCGTATTCACGTGCTTCTTGTGCAAGCTGTTCGATTTGGGCAGTCGTCGTTTCTGGTTTCAAAGCAGTATGATCAATATATTTCGCTAAATTCATATTATTTATTCCTCCCTTATATTCAAATCCATTATAACAGATATTGAACAAAAGTAAAAACGATAAATGAAATTACGTTCAAGTTAAATTAATTGCTTAGCTGTAATGCTATCAGTTATCAGGACATTCGGGATACCACCAGCGAGAGCACCTCGAATAGCTTCTACTTTATGTTTACCACCTGCAACGAGTATGCTTGTTGGAATCTGCTTTAATGTATCCAGCGTCACACCCATCGTACGATCATCGACCCAGACGTCAGCAATTCTCCCATTCTTATTATAAAATCTTGAACAGATGTCACCCACTGCTTCATGCTTCAGACGCTTCACTTCATCGTCCGATAAAAAGCCAAGCTTAAACAACAGTGCTTCATCACGCACTGTACCGGTAGTATATATCGCAACATCACATTCACTTGCCATGTTTAATATCCCTTTAATATGGCGATCTTCACTCACTAATTGTTTCACCTGTTTGTTATCAAAAATAACAGGTACAGGTAAATCACGCGGAATGGAATTAAAGCTCTTTGCAAATAAAGCTAACGTTTCGTGCGAATTCGTCTTTATATTTGAGTATGAAATACCACCCTTTAACTGAATGGTAGACACGCCAGTTAAATTCGTCGGTTTCATTAAGTTAGCAGTTTCATACATCGTTTTTCCCCAGCTTATGCCGACAACGTCATTGTTCTTCACATTTTCATGAAGAAATTCTGCAGCTGCTTCTGCTATAGCACTGAGCACAATTTCGTATTTATCACTAGATACTTCTTTAATTAAGACATACTTTAAATTATATTTTTCTTTCAGTAATTCTGCGAGTTCTTCACTTTTCTCATACGGGTCATGAATCGTTATATTAACAATCCCCATATCTTTAGCAAATTGAAGTTGTCTCGATACTGTCGGTCTGGAAATATTAAGTTCATCAGCAATAGCTTTTTGTCCTAAGTTTTCTTCGTAATACATTTTAGCGATTCTGATACATTGTTTGATTTTTTCTTCCATTATGCTCACCTCTACTTACATCCATTCTAAGGGAAAACAAAAAAAAATACACTTCAATTCCATTGAAGTGTATCAATTAATTTATTAACTAATTTGATTTTAAATTATCCTAAGAAAGATTTTAACATCCAGTTATGTTTCTCTAAACTTGTAATCATACCTAAGAACATATCAGCAGTCATTTCATCATCTGCTTCTTCAGCTGTAGTTTTACCTTCTTCTAATTGTTTAATCACTTTATCAAAGTCTTTAGATAAATCTTTCACCATATCTTCTGCAGATAAATTTTTCTTCGCTTCTTTAACAACAGATAAATCTAAACTTTCTTTTAACGTTGCAATAGGATTTCCTTCAATCGCTAAAATACGCTCTGCTAATTCATCGATGTAAACATTAGCCTCATCATATAACTCTTCGAATTTAGTGTGTAAACTGAAGAAATGTGGTCCTTTTACATACCAGTGATAGTTGTGTAATTTCGTATAAAGCACCGTCCAGTTCGCCACTTGTTGGTTTAATGCTGCTACTACTTTGTTTTCTTTTGTTTTTTTAGCCATCAATAATCTCTCCTTTTAATCCCTTATTTATATTAATTATTATATTATAATTATTCTAATTAATAAAGTGATTTTGTCTGTCTCAATTTTAAATAATTGGGTATACTATTTAAAAAAGAGGAGGCCACCATGTTTAGAAAATACATATTACCTATTATTATCGCAATACTCGCTGCTACCATGCTGCTCACAATCGATTACTGGAAACTGCCGTTAACCGATATACTTACTTCTACCCCATATATCGTTGTGTTATGCATATTTGCTGTATTATTTGCTATTATTGCCTTTATTTACAGTAAACTTGCCTATAAAGTAGATAACGACCCTAGTTTAGAACATTATGAACAGGACAGAGCATCATTTAAGAAATTTTCTGAGATGAATATCGCTATCATTATTTCATTTTATTTTGCACTCGGATCAATTTTATTAATCAGTATTAATGATGCACCATTATATCTAGGAATTATCAGTATTATCGTGTTAATCATGGCAGTCCTGATGCGCTACTATGGATATAGCATGATCAACAAGTTGTATCCGGAACGTGACTTACCTGAGAACTTTGAAGCAGATTTCGATGATAAGCTTATCGATTCACTCTCTAAAGAAGAAATGTATACGATATTTACAGGTTTATATAATGCATTTAAAATCACGAATATTTTATTACCTGCAGCAATGATGCTGATTACAATCTATGGTTATGCGACTGGCGTACCGCAACACTTCGCACTGTCAGTTATCGCTGCAGTCGCAATCATCATCAATATCGTCTATCAAATTACTGTGAGAAAGATGATTTAGACCATCTCATATCACTACAATGCCGGATACTCAAAGTATCCGGCATTGTTGCGCTTATCTAAAAATTCATATAAAAAAAAGACACCCAATAATGAGTGTCTAAAAAATTATGCTTGTCGATGTTCTTCTAATAATGGCTCATCCGGTTTAACAAAGAACCATAGGATAATCGCAAGTGCTGCCGGAATTAACATTAAATAGAACGTTGTATCCCAACCAAACTTCTGCACTAATACCCCACCTAAGAATGGACTTAAGAAAGCACCGATATTACCCCATAAGTTCATCCATCCTGATACAGTACCTGAGAAATTACGTCCCAGGTCAGCCGCTGAAGCCCAGCTCATACCCATTGATAGACCAACACCACCTAAACATAGTGATAAGTAAATGATGTTCATCGTCATATCATTCGTTTGAACGGATAAGAATAACGAAATCGCAAATACGATAAATCCAAAGATTGCGATACTTGAACGTGCTTTAAATTTAGAATGACCACGTGCAACGATTGCATCTGAAATTGATCCACCAGCCATGATTAATACGAACATCATTAACCACGGTGCTGCCGCTAAGAATTTCATATCCTTTAAAATAACGTGATATTCTTCTTGCAAGTAAGTTGGTAACCAGATTAAGAATAATGTGATTACAAACTGCACTACGAAATATTGACCCGCAATTGCAAAGAAGCTGAAACGTTTGAAGAAACGACCCCATGGTGCAGTATCCTTAGTTGCTCCACCTACAGCATCACGGTTCTCCATGATATAAAGCTTTTCTGCTTCATTGACCATCTTATGTTGTTCAGGTAAATCTTTAGCAATAACAAGCCATAAAGCTGCAATAACAAAGCCGATTGCACCAAAGATATAGAATACAGCTTGCCAACCAAATGCTTGGTAAATGGCAATGGTTACGAATGGAGCGATAACTGGGCCGAAATAACTACCAGCAAGTAACGCACTTGAAGCACGCCCTTTTTCTGATTTCGCGAACCAGTATGTATTGAATACAGCGTTTGAAGGATACATAGGTCCTTCACCAATACCGAATAAGAAACGCATTGCATATAGTAAACCGTGATGTTTAACAACACCTGTTAGAATCGTAAATGCACTCCACCAAACTAATGCAAATGTTAATAACTTTTTAGGTCCAAATTTCTCAGCCATAATCCCTGCCGGTACCTGCATTAATGCATAACCTGCTGCAAATATAGAACCTAACATCCCAAATTGTGCTTTAGACATATTTAAATCTTCCATCATCGGACCAGCGATATAAGAAATATTCGCTCTATCCATATAGGCTATAACCCCGATAACAAAGAACATTAACGCGAACATCCAACGCACATTTGATTTTCTTTCACCCATAATATAATTCTCCCTCATCATTATTTTCAACTCATTAAGTCATCCGATGACTGTATTTTTGACTCTTCAAAAATACCACAGGATAATATCGTTTACAATACCTTTGTGAAAAAATAATATATATTTTTTCAACTGCTTCAGCACGATAAAAACAGTCATTCTTGAACTTATCATAAATATAAAAGTTATTAATTTCACAAAGTTGTTGCACTATTATATACAAGAATTATATAACAGTTCTAACGACTCTTATCTCATTAATTCATCTATCTATTGATGCTTCACATATATACAATAAAACCCAGAAAATCAAAGTAATATTTCGAATATATGTTATATAAAAATATTCTGAAAAATAAAACAGATAATTTGTAACACACGACACGAATTGGTATAATATAACTGTTATAAAAATAAAATTTCGTTAAGGAGTGGTTGTTAATGAAAGCAGCAGTATGGTATGGTCCTAAAGATATTCGCGTAGAAGAAAAAGAAATTCGTGATATGAAACCGAACGAAGTACGTGTGAAAGTTGGCTACGCTGGTATTTGCGGCTCAGATTTACACGAATATCAGGAAGGACCTGTATTTATTCCGGTCGATAAAGATGATGAATTAACAGGCGGAAAAGCACCTTTGATTATGGGACATGAATTCTCTGGTACAGTTGTTGAGGTCGGAAGCGAAGTAAAAGACTTTAAAGTTGGTGACCGTGTATCTGTTAACCCAACGATAACACATGGTAAAAGTATCGATGAACTAGATGTTTATGATGGCTTTAGCTTTATCGGATTACACACAGACGGTGGTTTCACTGACTTAGTAAACGTACCTGAAGTTAATGTCTATCACTTACCGGACTCAGTATCATTACGTGTCGCAGCAACAATTGAACCATTAGCAGTAGGCGTTCAGGCTGTAAAAGAAAGTGAAATTGAATTCGGTGATACCGTTGCAATCTTCGGTGCCGGTCCTATCGGATTATATACGACACTCGCAGCACGTGCAGCTGGCGCGAGAAAGATTATCGTATTAGACTTATCTAAAGAACGTTTAGAAAAAGCATTAGAATGTGGTGCTACAGACATCATCAATTCTGGTGAAGTAGATGCAGTTGAAGCGATTAAGAAAATCGTACCAGGTGGCGTAGATCGTTCATTTGAAGTAGCTGGTGTTGCACCAACGTTTAAACAGGCAATCGATGCTACACGTCCTCGTGGTAAAATGGTTATCGTATCAATCTTTGCAGGAGACATCTCTTGGCCACCATTACAATTAACAAACACTGGTGTGCAAATCACATCTACAATCGCTTACTCTAGAGCAAGCTACCAACAAACTATCGACTTATTAGGTAGTGGACAAGTGGATACTGAAAATACGATTACAAAAGAAATCGAATTAGATGATATCGTTACTGAAGGTTTCGAAACATTAACGAACGACAAAAACCAAGTGAAGATATTAGTTAAATTAAACGGCGAAGGATAATAAACCATCCTTCAATCTTGCAAAATACAAAAAAACAAAACGGAGATAAGCATGATGCTTATCTCCGTTTTATTTTTATACCTTTAATTATTACTATATTCTCTTCTAAACTCTTCCGTAAATGCTTCAAGTTTAAAGTCTTCCGGTACCTGCTCAGTACGCACAACTAGTACATCACATTTCGCATAACGTACAATCGCTTCTGAAACACTACCCATTACAAAACGTTCTAATGCATTAATACCGTTAGAGCCACAAATAATTAAATCGCAATTTGCTTTCGGCGCTATTTCTTTAGTAATAACCTGACGTGCTGCTCCGTGACCGATCTTTGTATCCACTGATTTCACGCCTTGTTCTAAAGCAATTGCTTTATAGCCATTCAACATCTTCTCAGTGTACTTATCGGCATTCTCATGCAATGAACCACGTTCACTTTCTACATTTGCATATGTTCTAATATCCACGACATGCACTAATGTAATTGCTGCATTATTTCTTTTCGCGATATCGACACCTTTTTGGAATGCATACTCACTCACTTTTGAACCATCAACCGGAATCAAGATATGTTGATACATCATTTGCAACAGCCCCTCTCTTATCTTCATCTTTAGTATATCACCAAAATGAAAACGCTTCATTCTTTTAGAGCTATAAATCTAAATTCTCCACATATAAATTGCGAACTTCTAGTTTCTGATCTTCGTTCGGCAGGAAATACCATAATCCGTCTGCCATAATCGTACCTTCACCCGTTAACTGATATTTCTTAACGTTGTCCAGCGCACCACGATAGGATAACCCTAAACCTTTCAAATCATCAAAAGACATGTCCGTAACAACATTCCCGTCAATATTTTTCAGGATAGCATCCAGTTTCGTTACCGACTGAACATTCACGATTTTATTCGCTAACCCTTGAATGACGATTTGCTGACGTTCCTGACGACCAAAGTCGCCACCTGCACCATCACCTTTACGTGCACGAATAAATGCCAAAGCTTTATCCCCATCTAAATGTACATTCTGCCCTTTCACAAAGTCATAGCCATTTGCACTAAACGTTGCATTACTCTTAACGTCGATGCCTCCGACCTCACCAATTAACTTATGCATACCATCCATATTTACTGTCGCGTAATAATCAATCGGTACGTTCATTAACTTCTCAACAGACTGTACTGCCATCTTTGCACCGCCATAGGCATAAGCATGGGCAATCTTTTCCTGGGTGCCTTTACCGACCATCTCACTGTAAGTATCACGCGGAATACTTACCATCACAGTTTTATTCTTCTTCGGATTAATACTCAGTAATATAATCGAATCACTTCGTCCTTTATCACCCGCAGATAATCGTTCTGCATTTGCATCAACTCCGAACAATGCAACACTGATTGCATCTTTATCCTGAATATTCACAGCTTTGTCACGTAAATCTGATTTATCACGTCCTTCAATTTTATGCTGAATATTATTAGCTGTCTCCTGCACTTTAAAATAAGCATTGCTTACATACCAGCCAATACCAATCAGTATTATTAAACAGAGCAGCATGACCCATTTCAGACAGCCGCCACGTCTTTTTTCACTTCTCTTCATTATATACACCTCACATTACACTAATGATACACACAAAATTTCAATTACGCCATCATACATAAGTTGTAGTGTTAACCTTTCCTAACTGAAGTTTATTGTCATTCAACCCTACTCCACGATATTCTTCTTCAAGCAATAGTTGAATCTGCTCGAGGTCATCACGATCAACTTCAACGACATTCAGCACATCAAACTTATGCATCAAATCTTTCATAAAGATAAATCTCAATTTACCACCATAAAGTCTATCCATCGCAATAATATGCATCCCTAAATGAAACTTGTCTTTAAGACTTGGTGTATTTTCAGGATGAACCGTCGCCATAATCATCTTATATTGAGCAGCAACTTCTTCAAAAAGCCACTCCCCAAGTTTACGCTGCAAAGATAATCCTCTATAATCCGGATCCACAATCGTAATGTCAGAATAGATTAATCCACTATCTTTGGCATCAGCAATACCAGCATATGGCCCTAAGTAGTCATCAGTCGGGATATGCATCGTTCTGAAAGCACCAACCACACCATCTATTTCAGCAATAGCCATTAAACCTGCTTTTATCTCTTCTTTAAGTTCATCTATCGGCACAGGGTCTAACGCTTCAGGATTAACAAGGACATCTAATGCGCGCTGTTGAATGCTTTCAATAGCGACTACGTCTCTCAGTTCAGCTTTTCTAATGTTTATCTCAGTCATTTTTAATTTTCCTTTCCCGCATCTCTTTTTAAATTGTACTATTCAAATTATAAAATATCATATTTTATAATACATAAAGTATTCAAAATAAATCAGCAATAAAAAGCTATTCAACAATAAAATGTAAATTTATTATTAAGAATGTTATTTTGTGATTAATTTTATTAATTTCCTAGCAAAACTTATGCATATTATTAGTATATTTTATTATATAGCCAAAAAATATATTATATCCCATGTAATTTAGTTTCAAAACAAAAAACGATGTATATACATTTCGTCATATTATTATTTAAGAATAGTAATAGTCGATGAATTACACTTTTGAATAAACAATGAAGATAATCGTTTTTTCTTTATATTATCACTTAATTTAAATTTTTCAGTTAAATAAATCACCTTATTAATAAAAAAAAGTATAAATCACGAACAAAATATCATTTATTTATATAAAAGAATCATTTAATAGGTGCCTTTCATTTATTTTTATGATATACTACCTAGGTTGATGTCATGAAATATCTTACGTGTAAATAATGAAGTTTAGAGAAACTAAATTTTATTAACATTTCAGTTAACGCATGGTTTAATGTATGTTTTACACCAACCGCAAAATTATCAAAAGAAATGGGCGAATTTTATGATCGAATTAGAACAATCTTTATTTAAAACAGTCAGCTTGATAGAAACAAACCTTAATGAATCTTTAAATAAAGCATATGGTATTTCTTATACGGAACTCTTAATCCTACACAAACTTTACTTAGATAAAGAAAGTACGATTGCTGAGATACAGAAAGATATTTCATATAAGATGGATTCTGCAAGTACAAAGACAAAGAAACTACGCGCTATGGGACTTGTTGCGAAAGAACGTCGTAAAGACGATGAAAGAAAAGTAGCAACGAAACTGACAGATGAAGGAAAAGCTTTAGTAGAAGATATATTGAATAAATACGATAATCAGCAAAATAAATCAGCAGTAAAATTTACTGAAAATGATGTTCGTACGTTGCAATTATTAATTGATCGATATAGAGAGCATTTTCATACAGATTTCGAAATATAAGATTAAAAAATGCGTTTGAGATTCAATCTCAAGCGCATTTTTTATCTTAAGCTAATTCAGCTGGTTGTAAATTCTGTTGCTCAAAATGTGCTCTTTCTTCTTTCGTCATCTTTACAATCTTAAAGCCAGTGTAGCCATAGATAATTGAAATAATAGGCACAATGAAATTTAAAATTGCATATGGCGCATAATCGCCTACTTTAACACTCAAAGTTGTTGCTATAAATACACCACACGTATTCCAAGGGACAAATACACTTGTTAACGTACCACTGTCCTCTAGACAACGTGATAAGTTTTTCGGATGTAAATTCTTATCGATGAACGCACGTAAATACATACGACTCGGTACAACGATACTAATATATTGCTCAGAACACGTTGCATTTGTAATAAAGCAGCTTGCAATTGTTGCGGCAATTAAACTACCAGTAGATCTTGCCACCAATAAAATCTTAGAAATAATTGCTTGAAGCATACCACTAAACTCCAGAATACCACCGAACGTCATCGCTACAATTGTCATCGAGATGGTAAAGAACATCGATTCAAGACCACCCTTATTGAATAATTCAGTGACTAATTCATTCTTAGATTCCATCTTATAACCTGTTTGAAGCGTATCCATAACAGTCTTCATGCTATCTCCTTGAATCAACTGTTGTGCACCTGCACCTAATAATATACCAACTACAAGCGCTGGAACTGCAGGGACTTTCAATGCTACAAGTACTATTACAATTGCCGGAATCAACAATAACCAAGGAGAAATAACGAACTGATTCTCCATCGCGTTTAATAAAGTATCGATTTTCTTCGTATCCATATGACCGCCAGAAAACTGACGACCGATAAAGAAGTATGCAATTAACGCAATGATGATACCTGGAATCGTCGTAAAGAACATATGTTTAATATGATCAAATAAATCTGTTCCAGTTAAACCAGATGCTAAGTTTGTCGTATCACTTAAAGGACTCATCTTATCCCCGAAATAACTACCTGAAATAACAGCACCTGCAATCATACCAGCAGGAATATCCATACTTAGTCCAATCCCCATACCAGCCACACCAACCGTTGCCATTGTTGACCAGCTTGAACCGATGGCTAATGCTACAATGCCACAAATTAAACAAATCGTAACTAAAAATAAACTTGGAGAAATCAACTTTAACCCGTAATAAATCATCGTAGCAACGACACCTCCACCAATCCAGGCACCGATCACTAGTCCAACTAAAATAATAATTACAATCGCAGGTAAAGCAAGTTTAATCCCTTTGTACATCATCTCTTCAATTTCTTCCCATGTAAAGCCATGTTGATGTGCAACAATTGCTGCAATCGCCGTACCGATCATCAATGGAATATGTGGCGCTTGCTCTAACACAACAACTGTAAATAGCATACTCGCTATCATGAAGACTAATGGCACTAACGCCCACCAAACGTTAATTTCCTTCTTTTGTTTTTTATATTTTTCCATGCCCCTTAATTTCCTCCCACACTATTGAAATCGTTTACATTAATAGTTTAAAGCAAGACAAACAAAAAATCTATATAAATTTTCGAAATACTTAAATAATTTAGTTGTTGTTTAAATTAAAAAAACGTCACTTTTGAAAAAAGTGACGTCCCTTTACTTATATCCATTACACCATATCCTACTAATATTGATGCGTTCTAATAAATCTGCCCGTATAACCATATAGTGATTCCGCTCCACTATATTCAGCTTTGGCATATTTCGTATCATTCTCACCGTAAAGATTATAACCATACGTTCTTAAACCATATACCGTTAACTTACTATCAAATAGCGGAGAACCCGATGCTCCAGCTCTAAATTTATCCTTTAACACAAACTCAGTTTGATTTAACGTGCGCATAATAAATAACGCTCTATTATAATAACGTTTCTCATAATACTTACCATCAAACGGATACCCAACACTATACATCTTCTTACCACGCTTCAACAATTTAATCTGGCGATCCGTCGCAAGCTTCATCGGCTTTGCATAATCTGTTAACTTCTCATTTGTATGCAGTAATGCCACATCCGCATATGGCACCTTTACAACATCTACGACTTCAAATGAATGCGGGATATCATCCCCATTACGATTCATCTCAAAAGTTAAATGTTTCGCAGCTGTTGCTTTACCATGTTCATCATCAATAACGTGTGCATTCGTTAATATCGTATAATCATCGATAACAAAACCAGTCCCCATCGTCTCATATTCAGGACCAGCCCAACCATTCTCATTCGCAATACGACCAATCGAAGTATACTTTGAATATCGATTCGGAATGGATTTCATCATCACGCTATCAGGTGCATAACTTTTAACCACCGGATATGCGACATCACGTGTCGCCTTCTTCATGCCATCATAATAATAAGTTGAATCCATCGCATAAGTTGTTGCATTTGTTGCAAGTTGTAATGTTAATATTGCAATTATAATTTTTTTCATGTAAGACAACCTTCCTCGTTTTTGGTTTGTTCAGCACTCCGGTCACACCAAATCTCATCATTTTGGTGCGTTCACTACCACGGAAGCACCACTACTCCCGGGCTTTAACACATAATTTTCTTCATTCTTGTCATAATATTTATCAAGTACACGTTTTGTCGTATGTCGATTTGAACGTCCAGTCCATTTATAAGCCTCCTTCGCTGTAAATGGACGATTTAATAACAGCGCTAACTCAATTAGTGTATGCTGGATCCACTTTTCTTTCGTCTTTGCATTACCACATGCATCACACATAACCAAGCGCTTCGTTGTAACTCTTAAATCAATTGGCTTTGCACATATTTCACAAATAACGCCTCGTTGCATATCCATAATATTAAATAATGGTCGCAAATTATATTGTTCAATCGGACGGTGTAAACTAAATAAATGATTTTGTATGGCTCTTTCAAAATTTCCAGCTATTCTCTCTTGCTTTATTACTGAAAACAGCGGAGCAATATCTTTAAAGTACAGCATGTCTTCAGTCTTGCAATCAATATAAAAATGTTCATTAATAAATACCATCTTGCACACTAAGCGATGGCTCAATTGATGATAATCTACATATACTGAAAAACCATCTTTCATCATTCTAAATTGTGGCATCGGACTTTTAAAAGAATTAAATTTATTACTCCAATATTCTACCTCATCTCTACAAGGAAGTGCATAATGCTTAACGTCAAATACGTAAATACTTTCTCCTGTAATAATTAAACGATCAACCTCGAACTGATATCCAGCAATGTCGATATTGATATTAAATAGCTCAAGATGATCTTGACTAACCTTAAAAATATTACTGAACTTTAGCTCACCTAAAAACCCGTGTTGAATGCGGTAATACGTATCGCTGAAACGATAATCTTTCAATCGACGAAACAATATATTCTCAAGTTGTATCAACTTCGGTGGTTGTAGTGTAAAAATCGAGTTGTCCTCCTATAACAAAATAGATAACTTTATTATCTCAATTATTCTTTAAGATTATGATACGTATATGTAAATTATTAATAAAAAAGATCTTATTCTATAGCAGAACCTTACAACACATATCGTTTAATATTAAAAAATTTTCTTAAATATAATCGACAACCTTATACTGCTATAACCTTTCCTCAAAATAAAATTATGATAGCTGTTATATGAAGAAACTTAATTCCATGAGACAACGTCAATTAACATTAAATTGAAATAAATAATTGTACAAAAATAATGTTTAAATATTTACAATATTTAAGAATATTTTAGGAATGTCTTTAATTTTTGAGGGTATAAATCAATAAATTTATTTTTTTAATTATTAATATTTTCATGAATATATAACGACGTATCGAAAGTAATATCGAACATACAAAATTTCATCAATTTACAAATGAAAATAGCTGCCTAGCACTAAACTATCACCGCGTCAGAAACAATACAATCACAACCAAGATATTCAAACTGATCTCTACCAATAATGAACTCAGAAAATATTCTGTACTTACTGATGATTTTGAATATCAAATAAAATGGATGAAAGAAAATGGCGCACACTTCGTCTCGGAAAAAGAATTTCTTCACGACTATAACAATAAGCAGTTTAAAAAAGGATGTGTATTTATATCATTTGATGATGCAGACATTACAACATTTAAAAATGCATGGCCAATTCTCGAAAAATATAAAGTGCTGGCAACAATCTTTGTTATCGCAGGACAAGTCGGTAATAAAGACTTCAATAACATACAACTTGCCGACTGGGAACACTTAAAAATAATGAATAAAAGTAAACTTATTACCTTTCAATCACACACGTATAACATGCATGAAATGATATTAGATAAACCAATATTTAATAAAGTACCAGCAGAAAAATTTAAAAAAGACCTCATTAAAAGTAAACAAGTACTCAACAAACAACTTAACACTAAAATTGAAACATTTGCTTACCCATATGGCAATGCGACTGACAAAGTCGTACGTACAGTACAACAAGCAGGATTTAAACACGCATACATATTAGCACCGCGACCAGTAACACCATCAAACGGACCATATAGAATAAACCGCATAAATGGTCGATGACGAAAGCTTTCAACACATACAATCATGGCCAGGATTTAAATAAATTAGAAAAACAAGGAGAAATTACATTTACTATATCTGATCTCCCTAACTTTACAAGATTTAACGAACTATGGCTATAAAGCAGCGTATAACTATAATGATTATACAGGTGCAACAACTCTAGTACGTGACTATGATAGAGTATTTGACGCACCAGGTCAGCGCGCAGCAGTTGATGCAAACTACTATGCAAACTTAATGTATAATTACTATAAAAATAAATTCGGCAGAGAATCATACAACAATCAAGGTAGTCCGATAATCTCAATCGTACATGCAAATAATATCGGGTTTGATAACCGAAATAACGCAGCTTGGACTGGGGATAAAATGGTGTATGGAGACGGCGATGGATATACATTCAGAGCGTTGTCAGCAGCCAAAGAGGTAGTGGCACATGAACTTACTCACGGTGTTACACAATCTACAGCGAACCTACAATACTACGGACAATCCGGTGCATTAAACGAAATGCATATAGATGCTAAAACACATAAATATGTGAAGTAATTAACATCTTACACAACTTAAAAAATCTTTATTTTCATGATTTCTCAACATTTTAATTAATAATACTTAACAAAATGTTTAGTAAAATATGATTCGATTGTTTTATGCAAATATAATACAATATTACAATTTGATTATATTTTAAACCTTTTTATATCGTGGGCAATATTAACATGATGGAAAATATTATTATTTCAAGGATTATTTTCGAAAAGAAAAAAGAGAAAAAAGAGAAAAGGAAGCATCAAAATAGATAATCAGGAAGAATAACATACAAGCAAAAGAAAAAGTGATCAGCATCTTATATTTCATACTTAATCACTTTCATCAGATTTAAATTTATCGACAATCATCGCTATCATTGTGAATGTACCGATGATCAGAGAAGATACAATTGCATTATTTGGTCCTATGGCGAAAATGGTCAGATTTACTAATAACTGTTCCATACGTAGAAACTCCTTTTCATCGTGTAAAATATAATCAATTAACTTTAATTATAGCTTCTGTTATCTGAAAATTCAAACACTTGAATGTAACAATTTGATTACAGAATATCCGAATGAAAACAAGAAAAGCAACACACACTATAAATAGTGTGCGTTGCTCGAATTACAACTTAAACAGCGATTTAGACGTCTCCAAATCAATCGATAAGTTGATTATTATTTACGACGAGAACCGAATAAAGCAGCTCCACCTAATAATGCTAATACTGAAGCAACTGCTCCACCGTTATCTTTTTCACCTGTATCAGGTAATACTGATTTACCAATTTCAGCTGGTTTAACAGTTTCAACTGGTGCTGGTGTAGTTGGTGCAGGCTCAGATGGTTTTGTTTCACTTGGAGGTGTTGTTTCACCTGGAGGTGTTACTTCACCTGGAGGTGTTACTTCACCTGGAGGTGTCGTTTCACCTGGAGGTGTCGTTTCACCTGGAGGTGTCGTTTCACCTGGAGGTGTTGTTTCGCCTGGAGGTGTTACTTCTCCGCCACCACCTGGAGCTGGAGTTCCAACGCCATAGTAACCTTGGTCTACATTAAAGTTAGAAGCACCTTTTAAGTTTACGATAACGTCAGTTGGTCCATCTGAATCAATTGCTTCTGAAACATCATTATCGATGTTCGCAATAACTGGTGACCAGTCTAATGGATTATGGAAATTAACGATGTATTGACCATCTGATAAACCATGGAATGCATAGTTACCATTTGCATCTGTTGTTGTTTCAGCGATAAAGTTTCCAGCATAGTCACGAATAGATACACGTAATCCAGCTACTGGGTTTTCACCTTGATCGTATAAGTTGTTACGGTTTGCATCCCACCATACGTGGTCTCCGATTGATAAGTTACCTTGTGCTGGTGTAGAAGGCTTAACTTCTCCGCCACCTTGTGCTGGTTCAGTTGGTTTAACTTCTCCACCACCTTGTGCTGGAGCAGAACCTTGTCCATTTAAAGGAATGAAACCAGTATCTAAAGTAGTGATGTTAGCTCCATTAATATCAACTAATACGTCGATTGGCCCGTCTGAATCTACATCTTCAGAACCGATGTTTGCTACATCGTTTGCATATCCTGCAGGTACTTCGAAGTTAACGACATAAGTACCATTTTTTAAACCTGAGAATGAATAGTTACCGTTTGCATCTGTTGTCGTTGTTGCTACGTGGTTACCAGCGTAGTCACGAACTGTAACTGTTAATCCAGCAAGACCTGTGTCTCCAGCGTCTTGTACGTAGTTACCGTTATTATCTGAATATACGCGATCTCCTAAAGAATATGTTGCTTCTGCAGCGTCTGCTTGTTGACCAGCGCCTAGGAACAATAATGAACCTACTACTACTGATGCTGTTCCTACTGTGAACTTTCTAATACCATACTTGTTCATAAAAAATCCTCCTTATTTCTATTTAATATCAAAGATTCAAAAAGTCATAACTATCTGATTATGACATATTAATATTTTAATACTATTATTTTACAATGCCACATATACTTGCATATCGCATGTAAAAAAGTTATCAACATTTTTGTATGATTATACTTTATTTTTGTATAAATTAATATTTTTAAACATTAGCCCATTATATAGAATGGTTTATTTTTATGATAATAAAAGATTTATAGAATCGGGGCACTATTACACCCATCATTTTTATGCATGATAATGTATATTGTTATCCACAAATTTTTAATCCGACTTAAATGTGACAATTTTGTGACACCCCAATTCCCATTACCTTTTTTCCTTGCTTTTTTATAAATTATTTCAAAATGATACTTCCATAATCTATAAAGCCATAATGGTTTACATCTATGTATTGAATTGCTGTAGTAAAAATAAATACCTTCTCATTCATTAATACGCTTGAATAATAATAGTTATCTGATAAATTCTTTAATAAAGTATCTGCTTGAACTGTCAATTTATCGAGATAATCATAATTAAATGATTTAAGGAAGGATTGAAATTGCGGCTCTTCAAAATACCATTCTTTAAACTTACAGTGTAAAAGCATATCATAGAGCATAAAAGGTTGTTGTTGATGCATTGATTCAGTCATCCATACAATATCGACATCAAATTCATCAAGTGGTGTTGAGATATATTTGCCGTGTGGAACAGAAATAAGTTCTATTTGTGTCTCATCTTTATTTATCACTTCTATTACTTCATCAAAGAAATGCTGATTAAATGTATCAATTAATAATCTTATCGGTTTTGTTCTTTCAGGTAATTGATTAACTTTATCAGGTATATCAGCATTCCATTTCACATGCTTGCCTTGTCTGGAAATACTATCGTAAATTAATGATTGCAATACTTCTATAGCATTTTTTCGCTCTTCAAATGTCAGCGTAGTAGCAGGGTTGACGACAAAGAAACCGTGTGCTAAATAGAATCTTTTTGTCTTATTAGCATCGTATTTATCCGAAGTTACATATTCTAAAAATCGCTTTCTATTCTGAATAAAATGTATCCTTTCGATTTGTACAAGTCGTTTGTAATATGGATTTATCTGAAGGGTCAATTCACTTTGCATTAGCGACTTTAAATAATAGGGCCCAGTGCCTAACAATTGACCCTCTTCTTCTATATATATTGAGCTATATGGTTCAGATAATAAATACTTTATATGATCACTTTTCTTCTTCACTGTTATAGCTATTTGAAAGTCATCAATAATTTCAATTGATGTAACATCTTCAAAGTACTTTTTGTATCTCGAAAAATATATGAGTTGATTTAATACTAAACACACTATAGTTGCATTTAATCTTTTACGATTAGGGAAGAAGTTATCCTGATGCAAGTATACATGCAAGGTATTGCCTTGCCACTCATCATACTTTACTAACTCATTTTGTATATTGTTATCTACATCAAGCGTGTAAAGCGTACGCATCATTTGCGTAATCACTTGAAAGCTCACTAAACTTTGTGATGTTAACGGATTAAAGTCTCTCGGTATGCTATATACAAAGTCAATAATTGAACTGTTATTCTCCTGTTTAGTCAGGAAGTTATTTTTGAGTTGGCGCACAATTACTTCCTTTGATTCTTCATCCCACGGTAATTCAATGTAAGATTTAATATCCTGTATTGTCATATCCTTTAAATGCTTTAGTGCATAAGAAAAAAGCTCTTTTTCAATATCAACTTCAAAAGTGATTTCCATCTTTCCACCGCGACCAACCGCAGGAGAGTAGTTAATATACCCTTCATCATGCCATTGATTAAGCAATCGCGATAATTGGCGTTTAGACACATCGATATATTCTGCCAAACTAATTTCAGGATTATTCATCGACAAATATTTTTCTAAATATAATAGTCGTTTGTCCATACTTATCATACTACTTTCTGATATATACCATTATTTTTGTCATAATTTTTTAAATATTGCTTTATATTTAGAGTACATGTAAGACAAAAATAAAAAAAGCGACATTTTTTGCGAAAATGTCACCTTATTATCTAACGATAATTTCACCATATAAAATTACTCCGTCATTATTAAAAACTACATTCTTCTGACCTTTTAAAGCAACAATCTCTCTCTTTTGAACACTATTTTCAAGAATCCATGCCTCATTTCTTAGAAAATATTTAAACTTACTCTGTGCATCTGACCATAAATGAGCAGGTTGATATGTCAGTGTTTCATTGAATTTATGACTTTCTTCGAAGCAGCTAAACCAAGTTTTAATATTAGTGTTGTTCAGCAGTGAATAATAAAATACCTTTGAGACATATGTATGGCTTAGGATTACAAAATCACAAGGTATAGAATTTGTGTTGTCTTCAAGTATATCTTTATAGCACAATGTATGATATTTAATATTGAAACCTTTATCCTTCAAATATTTATACAGGGGCTTCAATATGTGTGATGTCAAATCAAACATTCCCATAACAATTGGCTTTTGTGTAACTTCTTCAGATTGAATCATTTCATCGCCATCTTCTGAATAAAACATCTTTATATAGCTTAGCAGTTGATGGCGTTCAGCTCGATTCAGTTGTGTATAATATGGATTGATAAAAGTAAACCTGGCCATTCGTATATTATTCGTAATCTGTCGTTTATTATGCTCCTGTATGAATTGCTCATAATCGCGATAGCTATTCACCAAGTAAACATTACGCACTTCAGGCATACTATGGTGCGGCGTATGTCGTGCAGTGAGTACAATATATTTATCAAATAATCGTTCCATATAGTAAACATTTGTCCCGATATACTGCGATTGTTCAACGATATATATACTTGAGAATGGGCTCGACAAATCAAGCTTCAGTTTTTCAACCTGTCCTTCAAATGTAATCTTTACGATAAATAAGTCAATTACTTCAACACTTTGAATATAATTGAGTAAATTTTTGTACCAATCATGCTTTATTAAACGATCAAGACAATTCTTTACATCTTGAGCGAGTAACAGCTTCCCATTAGAAAATGTAATATCCTGAAATAAATATAATGTAATACTATTTTGTTCTATTTCTTCGTGATTAACTAGATGACTTTTGAAGTTAAGCTCTGAATCTACTTCATATAAACGATCCATCGTATTATATACAAGCGTATCAAGGGCTGTGTCCATAGGTTGTAAGGGGTCTATTGTCTCGGGTATGCGGTAGATGTAATCAAGTGTCATCGTCTTTTGAGAGATATCAATCTCATTATCTGAAATTGCATTTGAAAATAAACTTTTAATGAGATTCTTCGATGACTCATTTAATGGGAGTTGTAATATATTGGTAATCTCTTCAACAGAATAAGCATCAATATTCGTTAAAATATTCATTACAAATTGCTGCTCAACATTTAAATTAAAAGTCACTGTCGATAAATTACCACGACCTACGCCACCAGTATAATTTATCAGACCTTCTTCCTGCCACTGTTTTATTAATCGTGTAAGCTGTCTGGATGTGATTTCCAGTTCTTCAGCAACTTCACAACGTGAATATTCATTATGCTGCAAGTATTTGTAGAGAATTAATAATTTTTCATCATGTACTGTCATGAGCATCCTCTTTTTTATATTATTTAGAAAAAATTGAATTAATTGAATTTACACTAATTTTACTTTATAAAAAGAAAGCAATCAATATAACAAATTAAAAACTTTTACATTTTATTAACATGTTTAAAAAAACCAAAAAAAACCAAAAAAGTTGTAAATATTCTTCAATGAAATTGAAAAATATTTACAACTTTATCATTTAGATATTAAAGATATTTCGAAAGATATTTAATTATTATTTACTTTTTTTATCTTCATTTTGCTTTGAAGTACGATCTGTAACGTGACCTTCAATCACACGTTTCGTCTCATCTTTCACTTTTCCACCAATGGATGCTTTCTTTTCTTCAGACATTTCATTCAACCTCCTTTGTTACTTTTATTAATTATAACATTTATCATTTTTTGTACATAATAGAACGATATATAATATAATGATAGTATTAGCACTTTTTATTTAACATTTACTATTAACTACAATTGAATGATAATAATTTAACAATTAAGGGTGAGTACTATGAGTAAAAAACACTATATTGACGAACGCGACAGAAAAAAATCAGTTGAGGACATCAACCGTGAAATCGAAGCACAATTACTTGAAGAAAAAGAAAATAATAATATTGAAAAAGAAGACAGCAAGAAGAAGAAACGTGCGATATTTAGTATTGCCGGGGTTATATCTATATTCTTCCTGCTGCGATTACTTTATAATATGTTTCACTATTTCTTTGTTTAATCTTTTAAATCATTTAATACAGCATTGATGTACTCAGCAGTTGCATGATTTGCAGCTGCTTTTTGTTCTTTTAATAAATTTTTAAATGCTTCTTTGTTACTATACAATTGATATAATCTATGATTAATCTCTTTACAGTCATCTATACTAAATACATTACTATCATTTGTAAAACGTAAATTATGTTGCAGCCCTTCATAACTTAAAATTAATAAATCAGCTGTGAACGCCGCTTCATTTATTCCCATGACCTCGTTACCTTTATTAATATCCAAATAGATATCACATGTTTCTAATAACATTTTTATAGTGTTTCTTGATACATTCGGATATAAAGAAACGTTTGCATATTGCATAAGATTTAAAAGTTTTTGTGACATTTCTGTTAAAGCTGCGATATGAAATTGAATATTACTGTTCTTTTGAACAATGCTCTCAATATTAGGGAGTTGATCAGAATTAGTAAGGTTAAATGCATGGTTTGATAATTGATTTTGTCGTCTCAATTTATAATGATAACCAAACTCATTAATTGCAGAATGATTTATAATCTGCTTGATTTTTGCAAATTCATTATGCTCTGGTATTAATATCGTATAACCTAGCTTGAGTGCTATTTTCATATTAGCAGGCAATTCTTGTTTAATATTTTCCTGCCATACAATGATATGATTATTCTTTTTAGAGAATTGATTCAATATTATTAGAGGTGCCCCTAGCGAATTAATTATAAATTGTTCCCCTGAAAGTTCTAATGCATTTAAATAAAACTTTATGAACTGGTGATACGTATCAAAAAAATATTTATGCTCCCCCCATAATAATTCAACCGCATTATTCGTAAAATAACGTGTAATAATTACTTGCTGTGCTGCATTAAAATATCTTTGAATAACCTTTTTTTGATTATTAAATACTACTTCACTAAATTTAAAGCCATGTTTATTATAGTAATCTACTTTAATAATCTCTTTTTCTTCATTGAGCCATTCTACTTTCTCAATAATTCTTCCCACTCTAGACTTTGAATATACAATGTTTGCTCGCTGTTGCCATAAATCTTTAATAATAGCTCCCGTGGCATCACCTTCTATTTCATAGAATGGAGGAAGTGTTAAAGCATTAAAAAAACGTCCTTTATCTGTGGATTGATAATTTGAGAAGAATTGATAATATGTCATAATGTCATTCGGTAAAAACCCATTATCTTCCAGTATAATTCTTTTAATCGGTTCAGTACTTTGTGACAGCGTATCGAACAGCAACTTAGTTCTTGAATCAAATTGTTCAGCTAGTATTATCAACGGCTCATCTCCTCTATAAAATCTTTCCAACGTTTAATATTTTCTTTCTCGAGAAATAACTGTGCAATGCTATAGGAATGCTTACTAAAATCATGATTATCTCTCATAAAGTATTCAATGATAGCATCTTTGAGATGCATGATTTTTTCTTTTTCAGACATTTTATCTTTGTGATATGGTATTAAAAAGCCATTCTTTTTATTTTGGATGAAAGTTGGATTACCATAGTTCACATCAAACCCGATTAAAGCAAGACCTGAACCTGTTGCTTCCATAAGTGTTAAACCAAATCCTTCACTCGTTGATGCTGAAACGAATAGTTCATATTGTGAATAAATATCTTTTAAATCACGATGCCCTTTTAAATAAATATAGCTTTCGGCATGATTCTCTCTTATTAAATTAACAAGATTACGCTTTTGACCACCTTCGCCATATACATCTAGCGTAATGCTAGGTATTTCTTTATGCGCAAGCATTACTGCCTTTATTATCCAGTCAATATGTTTTTCTTTAGCCAATCTGGAAGCTGTGATAATGCTATAAGGTGTTCTCTGCCTGTTGCGCGCAAGTTTTTTTAGGCTTCCAACTGGTATCGTATAAATTCTAGCTGTTTTATTATAATATTTTTTCAGTTGCGCAAGTAATAAATCAGTTTGAATTTGTGTTGAAGTAATAATAAAATCTAAATAATCAACCTGATTCAGCATATATTCATAATGGTTATTCCAAAGAATATAATCATCATTCGTATTTTGTTCGCTAAAGTGTTCAGCATGTATGACTATGCCCATCTTACTTTTACCTTTATTTCTTACGATTGAGGCACCAAGTTTCGTACTCCTATCAATAATCACAATATCTTCAGTAGTTAGTCGAAGACTTTGCATAAAGAATGCCACAAATTCCGCTTTATTATAGAATTTATTATCTTCAAAATCATATAATACTTCCACGTTTTCCTCTAGATAGATGCTATAAGCGATTGATCCGTCTTTATTATGGAATGTCTTTAATGCCACCTTTTTATCATTAAAATATTCAGTAAGCGTAAGTGTGTATGAGAAATGTTCTCGCTTAATCAGTATATCTTTAACATAATATTCAGCAAAGTAAATCTTATCTTGATCAGTGGCAACCAATTTGCATCGTACTGACATATTTATATCTAAAGGTTTAATAACAATATACTCCTGATTTCTTTCTATAGTACATTCTACAGCTATATCAGATATTATATTGCGATAACTGTAAGTTGATGGTGCTATCTCTACATCTGTAAAGTACTGATACAGAGAAATAATTTCTTCATCCATAAAACCAATCTTTGAAGTATATGCCTGGATATTCTCACGATTAAAATAATCCAGAAATATAAACTTTAGTGGCACATTACATTGCCTTAAGATTTCTCCTCTGTATTTTTGAGCATATTCAACACCACTACTCGCAAAACCAATCCCATAATTTATATTATAAATTGTCATTATTTTCTCCCTTGATAAATATGAAATTTCTTATATTTTTTAAGCTCAAAACACTTTAATTCCTGTTATAATTTACTTAAATAGAACACAATGGAGGTCAACATGAATTATTTCTTAGGTATAAGCATCCCACAGGTGATTACAGGTGTAGATAAAGCACAATATAATAGATTAAAACTTTTTAAAATGAACAATCACCCTGCTAAGATAGTGACCATTCAATATAATCATCTCGCATCGCTCTGGGCCCGTCAACACGGTATTGAACACGACGTATTGAATATGTATGACTATTTTCAACAGGCGACATATTATGAAGCCAACAATAGCTTTAACTGGATAAAGTATTGGAAAGATCAGAACTATGAAGTAACTGTACTTCGTAATAAATTAGATATTCGAATAATGCAAGCTGGCAAAATGATTATGTACGCCAGATTCTTAGATACTAATTTAAAGCAACCTTTATTTATTAATTATTTTAACAATAATAATCAATTTGTTAAACATGAAGAATACGACGTTAGAGGGTTTCTGAGCTCCGCTTCTCATTATGCCAATGGAAAAGATACAGTATATCAGGAATTCTTCACACCGAATGGTGAAAAAGTAATCGAAAAATATTATACAAGTAAAGAAAATGATGCTAATGCCAATGTAATCTATTTAAAGAATAAATATGGCATATTCGATAGATTTAGCAGTGAACAAGAATTAGTAACGCATTTCTTTGATACAATCGCTAGTACAAATGATCTTTTTATTATAGATAGACCTTTAGAAATTGTTCCTTCTTTTTTAAACATGAAGCATAAAATAAATGCATTAGTCGTAATTCATATGACACATCTCAGTGAAATTAACCCTGACAACGAAAGGTTAAAATGGCCATATGATTTATTATTCAAAAATCTATATGCCTTTAAAGGTTTAATAACTTCAACGAAAGCGCAGAAAGATGATATTACAGAATATATTGAACGACATGATAATATGAAAAATATACCTGTTTATCATATCCCTGTTGGATATGTTGAGAATAAATTAACACCACTAAACATTTCAGAGAAACAGCCGTTTAAAATTATTTCAATTGCGCGTTATGTTGAAGGAAAACAACTTGAGGATCAAATAAATATTGTCCATCAACTTAAAAATGAATTCCCTGAAATAACATTAGATTTATATGGATTTGGCTCACAACAAAACAAATTACAAAATCTGATCAATACATTAGACGCCAATGATTATATTTGTTTAAAAGGCTATGCACAAAATTTATCAGATGTATATAGCGGTGCAACACTGAGTTTACTTACAAGCAAATCAGAAGGATTCTCACTCGCTATATTAGAATCTCTATCACATCACACGCCCGTTGTATCATATGATGTTGAATATGGACCGAATGAAATGATTATGGATGGTGTGAATGGTAATTTAATTCCTTATAACAATTTAAATCAACTCTATGAAATTTTAAGACATTTATTGAGTAGCCCACAACAATTAAAATCCTATTACGAAAACTGTGAAACCTCACTTTCACCATACACACGCAATGAAGTATATAAAAAATGGAATAATTTAATTCAAGTTTTTAATATGGAGGGAGCAGATAATGACAACAAAGATTAATGGTATTACATTTATGCAAGAGAATATTATTTGCTCAAACAATAACAGTAAGAAATTTTATCAATTCAATAATCAATACCAATCGTTTTTTGAGCAACATAATATATTTACAACCGGAAGCGCAGAAATTAGACATCGATTTAAAGACAATGCCAGATTTACAGTTTCTAAGTTTGCACAAATTGAACCTTATTGCGTATTCTTTGCTGGAAACACATTTCACACGATGGGGAGCTTTTCCACATCATTTAGTGCATTACCTGCTAATACAATAATCGGAAGATATTCATCTATCGCACCAAATGTTAGAAGAATGAACGGTAATCATCCGATACATCGATTCACAACGTCTATGATTACATATTTAAGCCCGACTCCGCCGTTTGATAAGTACTATGAAGACACCGGAACAAACTTCGAACGTGTAAAAAATGAAGCTGATCAGACAAATAATGGTGCAATTGTGATTGGAAATGACGTGTGGATTGGACAAGACGTATTAATTACAACATCGGGTGTAACAATCGGTGACGGTGCAATTGTTGCTGCAGGTTCCGTACTTACAAAAGATGTTCCGCCTTATGCAATCGTAGGAGGTGTCCCTGCAAAAGTTATCAAATATCGTTTCGATCAATCTACCATCGATAAACTACTGGCACTTAAATGGTGGCAATATGGTATTGGAGATTTTGAAAATATTAAAGGTGATGAACAAATCGATGACTTTATTGAAAAATTAGAAAATTTAATTGCCAACAAAAATATCCAGCCTTTTAAACCGAAATCAATAACTATTGCTGATTTCGAATCTGTAAAAACAAATAACGAGGTATAAATATATGGCTTCTATTGTGAATAATATTGAATATGTAACAGATGGTATTCATTACAACGAAAAACATCATTATACAAAAGTGAAAACAACCGAACATATTAATAACCAACTCTCTCGATTCGGTATATTTACGCAGATGATGAATGAAAAACAGCTACTACAACCCGGAATTAATCATATATTTTTCGGCAACAATGCAGTCATCGAACCACATGTCACATTTTCTGCCACTAACTATTTTTTTACTATGGGTAGCTTTAGTTATACACGTAGTCAATTACCGATTAATACAATTGTAGGAAGATACTGTTCCATTGCAAACAATGTGCAAAGAATGGGAGTAAATCATCCACTTGATCAATTTACAACATCTTCACTTACATATCAGACACGAGGAGCAGCTATATTACATTATGAACGACAGCATGATATTGCATTTAAGCGTGGCAATATCCATAAAGCTGAAGAAAAACCGATTGTTATAGGAAATGATGTGTGGATAGGGCAGGATGTGTTGTTCTCATCTAAAGGTGTGACTGTTAATGATGGTGCTGTAATTGCAGCTGGATCTGTTGTCACTAAAGACGTTCCACCATATGCAATTGTAGGAGGAAATCCAGCCAAGATTATAAGGTTTAGGTTCCCTCCTGAAATTATTCAGAAGTTATTAAACCTTAAATGGTGGCAATATGATTACGGGCAATTTAACACGATTACAAGCAATGATTCAATTATTGCGTTTATCGATAAGATTGAAACGTTAAAACAGAATAATGCATTAGATATATATAAACCCCAAACACTTAATCTTGATAAATTTCTTAAGATGACTCAATAGAGATATTTTATTTTTTTATGTTTCAACGAATAGGTTCTCTATCAAATAAAACTGATAGTAATTTAGATACAATAGTATTCAAAAATCAAAAAACGGGCTGAAGAAAGACTTATATTTATTCATCAGTCCGTTATATTATAGAAAGATATATTTTAAATTTAAATACCTCTGATAGTTAGTTCTATTATAGGCTTGTTATCTTCTACTTGTTGAGATGTGTGATTTAAAAAGTGACTTCCAATACTCTTTTAATCTCATCTTTAACTTACAGAATTTATCTTTCATCAACCCAAAAAAGGTTTTAATGTTCTATCTATAATTACAGTATTCTCGCAAAATTGTATAGCGACCTTCATATCCTTTCTTCTCAATGTATTTGAATATTGCCATGGCAGTATATCCTAATTCAATTTTTTCATCAATTATTTCTTTAAACAGATCTAGTTTTGATGTTTTCTTAGTTTACTTTCTTTTCTTCAGTCCTTCTAATTCATTTTCTTTACCGGTATCATAATATTTTTTAACTGTTCTTGGATCACAATTATACTGTCGACCAAGCTCAGCATAATTTGGTTTAATACCCTCAGCACTCCTTCATAAATGTCATGTCTCAATCAAATAAACTCCAATCCAAGATTGAGTTAAGACATGTTTATATAATTTTGAAAAGAAAAAATGTAGGAAAAACAGCATTTTCATTCCGCCATTTTCCTACATTTTTTAACTGCCATTTACATCATAAACAAGTTCTGCTCTATCAATATACTCATCTTGAGTACTTTTTAACTTACATTTAATATATCTTATATCTCCTTTTAAATTTTAAAATAATTGTCCTATCTTTCTTTTCAATTTTTATTACATCTTCATCCAATAAAGCTATAAAATCATTTAATGTAAATGTAGTAGGTGCAATTATTATATCTGTAAAATACTGATACACCCAGATTATCTCATTATCTTCAAAACCCATATACTATGTTAAAGCTAGGATATTCTCCACGCCAATAAAGTCTAAGAAGATATATTTTTGCGCAAATTCAATACCACTGTTAATCCAGCCGATATTAAAATTCATTTTATATATTGTCACTATTAGCACCTCTGATTACTGAATTGATGCGATTATATTTTATGTAATACATATCATTCACCATATAAAGCTTTAAATTAAAAAATCCGAATGATGATAATCTTTCTTATCTTTTTCATCATTCGGATTTTATATAAAGTTACCACTAATTAAATATCTTAATTTATAGCCTTATTGATTAAAAATTATACTATTTTTTTCTTCTGAATAATAACACTCCACCTAGACCTGCAAATACTGTCGCAAGTAAGCCACTATTATCTTTTTCACCTGTATCAGGTAATGTAGTCAATTTATTATCAGGTGTGCCTGGCTCACTTGGTGTTCCCGGCTCACTTGGTGTGCCCGGCTCACTTGGTGTGCCCGGCTCACTTGGTGTTCCTCCACCTTCAGGAAGGTAGAATCCTGAATCAATTGTGTAATCATTTTCAGTTAGGTCAATTGTAACTACTGAACCGTCTGAATCAAATCGATCATCACCAATATTTAAGCCTGTCGGAATCATACCGTCTGGTGTTTCAAAGTAAACAGTATATTTTCCTGGTTCTAAATCTGTAAATAGATAGTTTCCATCTTTATCAGTCTTAGTTTTAATAATTGTACCATCCGGTTTTACTAATGCTACTGTAACACCTTCGATACCTGGTTCACCTGCGTCCTGGATACCATCCTTATCAACATCGAACCATACTTTATCACCAAGTTCTAACTTATCTTTAGGTGTCTTCACGAAACCACTATCGATTGTCGGGATGTCTTTGTCGCCAACAGTTACTGTTACTGTAGTTCCGTCAGAATCTTTTGTATCATCACCATTATTTGGTGTTGTCGGTGTATAACCATCCGGTGTTTCGAAGTCAATCGTTACTGTACCTGGTGGTACGTTAGGGAATTCATAGTGACCATTCTCATCTGTTGTCACTGTCTCCTTCGTGCCATCTGGATAAGTGATTGTTACATCTACACCTGGGATACCCGGTTCACCTGGTTCTTGGACACCATCGCCATCATCTTCCCATACAGTGTCGCCGACACTTACTCTGATGAAACCTGAATCGATTGTCATGTCATCAGCATTATTTATGGTTACTGGTACTACTAAACCATCTGAATCAAGCGTATCATCACCACTGTCTACTGTTGTTGGAGCATTATAACCTGGTGGTGTATCGAAAGTAATAGTATAGTCTCCATTTGGAAGATCAGTAAAGATATAGTTACCATTTGAATCTGTTGTCGTTGTCACTGTTGTTCCATCTGGTTTCGTTAACGTTACTGTTACGCCTTCAATTCCCGGCTCATCTGCGTCCTGAATACCATCCTTGTCCACATCAAACCATACTAAATCTCCGATATCATAAAGGTTCTCTACAATTGCTTCACTGTCCTGTAATGAATCACTTAATGATTCACTTAAACTGATCGACTCACTTGAATCATCTAAATATAGTCCTGCATCAATTGTCATATTATCAGCGTTATTGATAATTGCTGTTACCCTGCTACCATCTAATGGTAAATTTGAATCACTTTCTGCTGTAGTAGCATTAGGTGTTACAATCGCTAATCCTTCAGGTACCACAAATTCTACTTGATAAGTTCCATTAACTAATCCATCAAATTGATAATGTCCTGTATTATCAGTCATCGTTGTTCCAATAAGATTACCATTAGCATCATATAGATTAACAATAACACCTTCAAACGGACCTTCATCTGCTGATGTATTTTGTTTTCCATCTGTTGTCACTGAGTTACCATCAAACCAAACGTAGTCACCTAAGCTATATGTCTTAACTAATCCAGCATCAATTGTCATATTGTCAGCACCATCAATAGTAGCAGGTGCGATATATGATGTACCTGCGCTTCCACGTACTGGAACAGGATCTGAATCGACAGCATCATTAGTTGTAGTATTTGCGCTAGTAAATGTATATCCCGTTGGCGCAATAAACTCAACTGTATAATCTCCGCTTAATAAATTATCAAATTGATAGTATCCTGTGCTGTCTGTCGTAGTTGATGTTTGTCCAATTAAATTACCACTTGTATCATACTTTCTTAAAATAACTTGAACATTCGCAGCTCCATTTTCAGTTGAATCTTGAATACCGTTATTATTTGTATCAAACCATACATAATTTCCTAATGAAAAGTTTTCACCAACTGCTGTTGAACTTTGTCCTACTGAACCGAAAGTATTGAAGTGCGTGACCGGTCCAGCCCAAGTTGTATTATTTAAAATTGTTTTTACTGAGCTTTCTGTATTTGGATCACTATCTTCAATTAATGTATAACTAACAATATACCCTTCAGTAGTAGTAATCTGTCCGAAATTAATTACTGGTACTCCACCGTTATAAGTGATTGGAAAAGTTTTAGTTACATCAATTAATTGACCACTTGCTAAACCTGATGCATAACTTGGCGCAAAGCTATCGGCATATGCTGCATCATTGACTACTTGATAAATTTTTAAACTACCCGTCTTATAATTAAGTCCTGTTAGTTCTGCACTCAATACCGCATTGTTAATAGTGTAATCATTTTGATTGATATAAACAGTACGTGTTATTTCTTTAGTTGTTGAATCAATCGAAGCAGTTCCCGCTATCATTGGTGCAGAAGATTCTTTAACTCCGTTATTAATACTGCCATCTTTGTTACCATAGTCAACAATAATAGATTCAGTGTATCTCTCACCTGCAATAGAAATATCATATAAATAAGATTTATTATCTACCGTTACAACAGTTTTTTCCGGGAAAGTATACATACTAAAACTACCCGTAACATTTTCTTGTTTGTCAACGACATCTGTGAAAGTATAAGTGACAGTTTTAGTATTCGGATTATAACTACCGTAAGCGACTACCTGCCCGACTGTATTATAAAGGGGAGAAATCTGAGGGGGCGTCTCTATACCACCAAATCTAAAATTATTATTATTGTATGAAATTGTAAAATAATCACCAGATTGAACGGCATTATCTACTTTATAATCTGCTTTTAAAGTCAGTGTATCTCCAGATGTTGCCCAGAATTCCGGCGCTGATGGATTATCATCAACTTGCGGTCTATACGTCACATCAATATTTGATGCAGTAACTAAGTTATTCACATTTTGAGCTGTTCC
Organism: Macrococcus sp. PK; assembly: GCF_022501545.1. Taxonomy (NCBI): domain Bacteria; kingdom Bacillati; phylum Bacillota; class Bacilli; order Caryophanales; family Staphylococcaceae; genus Macrococcus; species Macrococcus sp. PK. The sequence continues at coordinate 12,416 of NZ_JAEPRF010000017.1, read as the reverse complement.
ATTTAAATTATTGATGACTGTAGCGTCGTTAATACCTAAAGTGATGCTTTCCATCATCGAAGTGTTGCTTGTTGTTGAAACTGGCGTTGCAACTGCTGTATTTGCATCTTGTTCAGCTGCGATTGCTTGTAATAATGCTGCAGTGATATCCGCTGTTGTTGCAGTTGAATAGTCTATATTCAAACTTTGAATTGCTGCTGTCGCTTCTTCTGTTGTTACACCTGTTGATTGCGCATAATTATCTACTAATACTGCTTCTTTTTCAGTTGGTGTATTCGCTTGATCGATTGCTGTTGATAATTCTGTTTCAGAAGGTGTGGTTTGTGTTACTGAAGATTCTGTCGTTGGTACTTCTGTTGTTGAGGTTTCTGTTGTCGCTTCTTCTGTTGTCGCTTCTTCTGTTGTTGCTTCTTCTGTTGTCGCTGTTTCTGTTGTCGCTTCTTCTGTTGTCGCTTCTTCTGTTGTCGCTTCTTCTGTTGTTGCTGTTTCTACAACTTTGTTAGCAGTTACTTGGACAGCTTCACTCTTAACATCACCATCAACAGTAATTACTGATACAACATCTTCACTTGCTACTGTTAAATTATGGAAGGTAAATGTACCATCACTTTCAGCTACAGTCTTTTCAATCGTTCCATCTGCTAAATGTAATTCAACTGTTTGTCCAGCTGTTGCATCTCCTGATAATTCAGTGTTATCAGAGTTAAATTTAATGTTCTGAGCTTGTTCTGTTGTTGGCGCTTCTGTTGTCACTTCTTCAGTAGTCGGCGCTTCAGTAGTCGGCGCTTCTGTTGTTGGCGCTTCTGTTGTTGGCGCTTCTGTTGTTGGCGCTTCTGTCGTTGGGGCTTCTGTCGTTGGCGCTTCAGTAGGTGGTGCATTAGCTGTTTCTACACTTGTTGTGCTTTGAGATGTTTCCTCTGCTTCTACGTCTACTGCATTCCCTAAAAATAATAATGAGCCAATTAATATTGACGATGTTCCTATCGTAAACTTACGTATCGAATACTTGTTCAAACGATTTGATATAAAATCATATCGTTTACTATTAGGTTTTTTCTTCATATATTCCTCCGAAGTTTTTATTTTATACAAAAATAATATTTCAATACATCTTAAAACACATTTATATGTATTTACTTTACTTGAAAGCTTAAAACATAAAAAGCGACAATTTTTAAAAAAGTGTCCCCTTTTCGTCGAATTCAATAAAAAAAATAAGCCCGGAATCTATTCCAGGCTTTAATTAAAGGTTTTATTAAACTGTTCTACTGTCATTTCATTTGCATGTTCCTTTTGTTTTTTCAACAAATCCATAAATTTATCTGGTCTTTCATATAAGAGATTTAGTTGCCTAATAATGTCTTCGGTCTGCTCATAAATATGTTCAGGTGCAGTAAACCTTCTGTTATGCGCCGTATTGTTATGTGCAAGTATCAACATATTAAAATCAAATGCACTACGAACTGCATTCAAAATCTCATTACTATGATTGATATCCAAATAAATATTACTTTCTTTATATAATTTCATCACTGTATCACGCTTAACACTTGGATATAATTTAACATTATGATACTTCCCAAGCTCCATCAACTTCGGTGACATTTCTGTAACTGCTGCAACATTAAAAGTGTATTGTGGTAACTCATTAATGTAACGCTCAATATCTTCGAGTTGGTCTGAATTAGTAAGTGTTAGTATTTGTTCGCCCATTTGCGCTTTCTTCATATATTTATAAAGGTATCCTGCACTTTTAATTTTATGTTTCACAGAATGATTTACTACTGATAGTATACGTTCATATTCAAGTTTATCAGGAATAACTGCTGTAAAATCACGATTTGGTGATTCAAACATTAGTTTCATATTTCCCGGTATGTCATCTTGAATCGTTTCCTGCCAGAATAAATAATCTTTCCCAGGCAGTCCTAAATGATAAACTGCAATAAATGGAACAGAAAGTGAGTTTAAAATAAATCCATCTAATTGATCAAATGCTTCTTTTAAAAAGAATTGGACGAATTCGATTTTATTTTTAAATAGATAATCTTTCTCTTTATAAGTAAGTACAATTGACTGAGTGAAATGGTTTTCATATATAATTACTTTCCCATTACGATCATAAAATGTTTTTAATACTGATTGTCCTGCTTTATTAAATACTTGCGTCGCAAATTTGAAGCCGTACTTATTGTAGTGATCAACGGCGCGTACATCTCCTTCTTCATCTAACCAATCTACTCGATTTACAATTCTATTTTTATTGTTTCGGCAGTAGAATATTCGTCCGCGTAGCTTCCCCATATCTTTAATTGTACCTTGATTGTTTGTTCCTTCTATTTCCCAATATAATGGTGTTGCCACTTCGTTAAAATAACGTCCATTTTCTTTTTTTAATGGTATGAAGTTAGAAAAGAATAAATAAGGTGTTATCACATCATCTGGCAGAAACCCATCATCTTCGATAACTGCTGTTTGGTGATATATTTCAGATTGCTTCAAGCTGTGATACAATGTTGCGCTTTCATCTGTAAATGTTTCAAATAACGTTATCATTGAATCACCTCATTTATCAGTTGTTCCCACTTCTGATGAACATTCTCTGTCAGGAATGGTTTAGCTATTTCATAAGACTGTGCTTCTACTTGTGAAATTGATAACTCGTAAAATTTAACTATTACCTTAGCATATTCTGTTATTGTTTCTTCTATTGATTTCTTCTCAAGTTCCAGTGGCAACAATAATCCATTTTGTCCATGCTTAATAAATGTCGGATTACCATAATTCACATCAAATCCTATCATCCCTAACCCTGAACCTACCGCTTCCATCAATGTTAAACCGAACCCTTCACTTTGAGACGCCGATAAGAATAATTCATAATTTTTATATACTTCTGCTAAATCAACGTGTCCTCGTAAGTGAATATATTCATTTGCATCATGTTGATTAATAATTTCAGCGATTTTACTTTTTTCAGTACCTTCTCCGTATATATCAAATGTGAGTTCTGGTATTTCTTTCTTGGCCTGGATAACTGCTCTTACCATCCAGTCAACATGCTTTTCATTTGCGAGCCTTGATGCAGTAATAATTGCAAATGGTCGTCTTGTGCCTTTTTTCAATGCATCAATACTGCCTACTGGTATCGTATAAATCGCTGGTGAAATATTTTTATATTTTTTAAATTGCTCAGCGAGCAATTTGTTTTGTGCATCTGTTGAAGCAATATAAAAATCGACTAACCCTGCATTTGTAAACTGATAGTCATAATAATTATTCCAGAGAATATAATCATCATCTGTAAAATTCTCACTATAATGTTCAGCATGGATAACGACACCAAGCTTACTGTCTCCTTTATTAGAGAACACGGCTTGACCGACTTTCGTTCCTCTGTCTAGAATAACGATATCATCACGAGTTAATTTCAAACATTTCATAAAGTAATCAACAAACTGTTCTTTAGAATATAATTTCATATCTTCAAAATCATACATACTATTTTCGCCATCAATGTATTCTTTATATGCAATCGAGCCACTTTCATTATAGAATATGCGCATAAATACTTTTGCAGCACCATCTACAGGTCCATAAAACTCACTAAATAAGCGAGTGTACGTATAATAATCTTTGCGCACTAAATAACCATTTATAACGAATTCTGCACGATCTACTTTATCACTTGTTTTATCTTTTAAATAACAGGTAATAAAGTTGCCCTGTCCAGGCAGAATCAGCTTCTTCAGTTTACCAACTTGTTCTTCAGATACTACTTTCTCAGCTAATGTTTCCTTTAAATCATTTATTGTATATGTTGTTTCGTGTATTTTTACATCCGTAAAATATTGGTATAACCATATAATCTCTTCATCCTTAAAATCCATATTAGATGATAACGTCTGAATATTTTCATTCGACATAAAGTCTAAAAATATAAACTTTGCCGGAATATTTAAATCACGCAAAACTTTAGCACGGTACTTTTGAGCATATTCAACACCACTACTTGCCCATCCTATACCAAAATTAATATTATAAATCATTATTTCACCTCTTATTATGGGAAATGGATAATTAAGTTACCCTCTTTATCGAACGCGATAATGCTGAGACACATATTTCTAACGATGGATTCATAAATTTTATGTCCCATAGCTTTATATGATGCTAATGCTACACGATGATATTCACTGATTGCATTACGATGTCCGCTGCGATTTGACACACTACTTTTAAGCTGTGATAATTGATCGACTTGTCTAATCCAGTTCGTATCGACTGCTTTAAGAATGGATTTTTTCAGAAACTCCTGGAACATATCATCATGATTAATGATATCCCTATTACTTTGTAACTGTTTATTAAATAAATCCAATAGAAATGAAATTAATTCCTCTTTATCCTGTAATACATATTCATCAATTGATTTACTATATTGAAAGCTTATATTTTTATAAATATATTCTAATATATCTTGTTTAGAAAACGTTGCTTGTGAATGTACGAATGAAGCGATAACATCTCTAGCAACCTGCTCAACTTTAAAGTTAAAGAAATCATCTGATTTTAGTAAACGATCCCTTTCTTGATATACATTCATACGTTGTATACTAATACTTTTCTCATATTCATTTGCCATCAGTCGACCGACGATTCCATTTTCTTCTGAAACCATCTGTGCCTTTTTTACGATACGATTAATACGCTGATGAAGCAGTCGACTACCTTCCAACTGTTCAGCATTCACAGTCAATGTTTCGCGCTTGTCAATAAGGCGGTCATTTCCCCAGCGTTTCACAAGATAATCTTCTAGAGAAATGAATATTTGACTTGTACCAGGATCACCTTGTCGACCAGATCGTCCTCTAAGTTGTCGGTCTACGCGGCTATTCTCCATATGTTCATTAATAATTACCGCAAGTCCACCTAGTTCAAGCGAGGTCTTATCTAATTTAATATCAGTACCTCGGCCAGCCATACTAGTAGCAACGGTTACTGCGTTATGTTGCCCTGCTTCTTTAATCATTTGAGCTTCCTTCGCAACGTTTTGTGCGATTAGTAAGTTATTTGGAATGCCTAAATTAAATAACAATTCCGAGAAATACTCTGCAGCTTCTGCGGTACGTGTAATCATCAAGATTGGTCTTCCTGTTTGATGTACCGAAAGGACATGTTCTAGTAATGCTTTATTCTTTGATTCCATATCAATAAATACTTTATCTGCCAGATCCTCTCGAATAACTGGTTTATCTGTTGGGATTTGAATAACAACTTTATTGTACAGGTCTGAAAATTCTTTCTCTCCAAGTTTTGCAGTGGCACTCATACCTGAAAAGTTATCAAACTGCATAAACAGATTTTGAAAAGTAATCGTAGCCATCGCACTTAAGTCCGGTGATAACTTAACATGTTCACGCGCTTCTATAGCTTGATGCATACCTGATTGCAGTTTCGTACCGGTAAGCATTCTTCCTGTTGTACGATCAATTAGAATCACTTCATTATCCCTTACTATATAATCAATGTTGCGTTCAAAGAGAAACTTTGCACGTAAAGAGAGGTTAATGATTCTCACAAGATCAAAATATCGGGCTTCATACAATCCTTTAATTTGAAAATAATGTTCAGCAGTGCGCACACCTTTATCTGTAAGGTATATTTCCTGTTCATCTTCTTTATATTCATAATCATCTTCAGACAGTGTATCGATAAACTCTTTGACATTCGGATATAGATTCGACTGTACACGAGCGGCTCCTGAAATGACGAGTGGTGTCTGTGCTGCATCTAGAATAATTGAATCAATTTCATCGATAATAGCATATTTAAGCTGTGGCATATATTTGCTCTTTATATTATCAGCTAGATTATCTATCAAGTAATCAAAACCTAATATACCATTCGTTGTATAGATAATATCTGCTTCATAGATTGCCTTCTTTTCACCTGGTTTATAGTCATAACCAGGCTCATCAACAAATCCTAAATTGGCAGTAAGACCTAACCAAGAATATAATGGCTGCATTTCCATAAAGTCACGCTTAGCTAAATAATCATTCGTTGTAACTAGCATATTTCCATTACCTTGAAGGCCGTTAAGATACAAAGGCATTGTTGCAGTCAATGTCTTCCCTTCACCAGTCTGCATCTCTGCAATATTACCTTGGTGCATCACAATCGCACCCAGAATTTGTACTTCTTTTGGATACAGACCTATTACGCGACGACTTGCTTCACGACACACTGCATATGCTTCAGGCATAATATCGTCCAGCGTTTCTCCTTGAGATAATCTCTTCTTAAATTCTGCTGTTTTACTTTGCAAGGCTTCATCAGTGAATGTTGAATATGTTTCGGATAAACGTACAATCTTACGTAATATTCTCTGTAACCCACGTAATCGCGCATCATTAATCACTGTATTTATCATATGCTTCATCTGATCACCTCTTTATGTCATCCCGCTTTAATTGTTTCAATACATTAGCATTATTATAGTTAAAGCTTTGTTCATCACAATTTAGTTGATGAATATTACTTATCGCTTCAATTGTTATAGATTCAAATTCAAATGACTTTACTGAAGCGCTAAGCATCTCAATTTCATAATAATACGCTTCTTCTGAATACGTAAATGTACCTTCTTTTTCGTTAAATATAATTGCTTTTATCAAAGATTTATTACGGCGATACATAGACAGTTTGAAGTAAACAGAATTTGCTGGGGTTTCTTCGATATTAAATTTTATATCGTACGCTTTGTTACGCTTCAATATCGGTAGACTTGGTATATGACGTTCACGAAAATAAGCACTCGTCATCATCCAACTATGAATGACTGTACCTGCTGGCATTAATTCGTTCTTAAATTTCACTTTGTTATCATCAAATGATAATGTTGTACCATACATAAACGTTGTTGCTTCAATATGTTTCCATTGAATGATAAATTTATTATCGATCATGTGGTATTCTCCCAAATTCGGTTTCTAATAATACATTATAGAAATGTACAAACCAGTTATTAATCGTACTCGAATCATCATTGTGACGCCCAGGAATGGCACGGCTAATCGTCTTCACATGTTTCTCCGATAATACATGTAGTAAATCATCAAAGGCCAGTAAATCATAATCATCATGCATCATGTATGAAAGTGCAAATGTTGTCTGAGATAAATCAGAGTCACTAAATACTTTCCAGAATTTCTCGTTTAAAGCTGCAATATGCTCTTTTGAAGTCCCACCAGTTAAGGACATGAGTACGTCATTAGCAGTGCCGAAATCATTTGGTCTTAACAACTTCATATTATCTGCTATCGTTCCAACATTGACCAAAGGTTTACCTGCTATAACGGCTGCAGGATTAAGTTGTGCACCATAGTACAATGCGCCGAATGAGCCCATCGATAATCCTGATAAGATCAAATCATCGCTATTAAAACCGAGCTGCTCTAAACTTTGCTCAATCACTTCTTTAATCGCATGTTCATATTCTTGTGACCCCATATAGAAAGATCCACCTTCAAGTCTTGGATCTGCAATCAACAAAAAGGGAGCATCAAACATATTCATCATAAAATAACCTTCAAAACCTTCTGCTGTTCTATATCCACTGAAATATACGTTAAGCGGTGGCTTTAAATCGCCAGGATGCAAATAGTAAATGAATTCATTACGTTGATCATCTGCAAAGCGTTTTCCACCCATAAGAAAACTTCCAAATTCAAGTCGGCTCCACCTTCTATGCAGTGCACCAAGTAATAGTTTACCTTTTCCTTTAACTTCAACGGTTATCGATAAATATGCTTCATAATCAAGTCGCTTAAACTTTATTGGTTCTTGTAAATCTTCTAATGGGACAACGTATTCTTCAGTCAACATACCAATTGTTCCAGAAGGAATCATACGAATTCTTAATTGCATGTCTAACTCATTATCTATTTCAAATTCCGGCCATACTTCAAGTACTCTGTCTTTTTCATAAAAAATATTGTAACGCCATGTCGCAATCGGTACGAATTCATTTGTCTTCGGACAATCAAAGACAACATATTTATTTCCGAGGTACTCTACCTGTCCTTTAAATGAAGGGTGTGCCACAATACTTTTCGTATGAATCTTATCACCGTATTGACCCACATACGCAATCGACTTAATCTTTTCAATAAGCGCTTCACGATTTGGTGCACTGAATTCTCTAATTAGCATTTGACGTGTCAACTTAAGACTTTCAAATTCCGGCCAATATGTACTTGTCACGTACGTATTATAAGGCGTAACAATATCTTCTATAACCATCATGAGTTCATCCGTTTTATGTGCTTCAATTAATATAAAGTCAAAAGCCTTTGCCTTTTTTAAGAACACCTTTAATCCTTCGATTATTTCAAATGGTTCTATGAGTCGCTCTATATGAACAAACTGCCAATAAATATTATTGTTACTTTCAAAAGCAGCTGTATCATTTTGTGTTCCAATTTGTAATACTTTAAATTTCTTTCTCATATGCTTCTCCTTTAATAAATCGATCAAATTGATTGATAATATTAATCGATGCATATTTTTTCGTCAATTTCATATTGTATGCAAGTGATGCGTTCCAATGTTTTAAGACCAGTAAGTAATAATTGAGCGCAAGCGTAATACCATCATCATCATGGATAATCATCCCATTAATATTGTCTTCAACATAGTCTGTTGCTCTCATGTTTATTTGAGGAATACCTGCACTGATTGCGCAAATCTGCAGGAATAAATCAGGTTCTTGATTTAAATCTATTACAATTCTGAGCTCGGCAATTTTTTTAATAACATCATTCTCAAACGGAAGTGATACTAATTGTATCACCTTTGCTTTTTCAGTATCTTCCTCATTAAACAAGCCTAAAGTATCAGCTTCAGCAATAAATCGGTCATTAATAGCTTCTACTTTCTCGGTTAAATAATGATAATTAGATAAACTTTCACGGGTCATCAATACAATTTTCATCTGTTCATTCTCTACGACAAAATCAATTAGTAAATCAATTAATGAATTCAATCTTTCAGCGTCTAGACCATCAATATTTACACCTATATACGTCTCATACAATTGACTGCTAAGACTTGGCAAAGCCTGAGTGTTAAAAGGTGTGATCCTTAACATACCTTCAGGCTTAACTGTAGCTAATATTGCTTCATTATCTTGTGTATCAACAACCCAATGAGATGCGTGTTGCATCTCAATTAACTCATCTTGCTGAATAATGCGATTACGCTTTGTAAAGATACAATACGTTAAATTTTTTTCAATTACAACACGATTAATAAGCTTATTATGGTGATAATGCGCAGCTGCAATGATCGGCTCTTGTGATACATTCTCAAGATATAGTTGAAGTCTTTCTTCAATCAGTTCCATCATCGATGAATACGATGTCTGCTTAAATTGTGACTGATAAGCACTTGCTATCATTACTTCACCAGCTGTATATTCTGTAAGCACAACATCACCTTTTACACTCATCAATTGACTATAAGCTAGCTCACCATCGTCATACACCTCAACACTTGAAAGCATACCACGATCATCAAATACATAACGATGCGTCTTTATATCATCTTTGAAATCTTCAATCCAGATTAAATACCCCATATTAGAATAATGAATATGTGAATAAGTATCATTTGACGTAATGCAGCGAATTAAATACGGCGTATATACAAATTCAGTATGTTCGGGCCAATCTAAATCTCTGTAGTCTATTGCTTGGGGGGTCATATTTTTAAATCCCTGTATCTCATCAAACACAGACCAGTAATCACATTCGAATAACTGATTGCGATACAAAAATGATCTTAAGTCTGTAAAATGATTTAGGATTATCATTTTAAAAGGGTTATCATTTTTGTAATGCATACCCATAATACTCACCATGTCATCAAATTCTGTCTTCGTGTGAACATCATCATAATAAGGTCTTGCTCGGTCTTGCCACCACTGATTTTGTGCATACCAAGCGGGAATAAAATATTTCATATAAACTCCTTACCAATAACGTTTTAAAAATCCTTCGTATCGATCAAAATATAATAAAGTTTTTACATATTCAACCATATTTAAAGCAATATATACAACCATGATAATCTGAATCGACAGAATAATCTCTACAGATGATTTTGGATACAGTAATGTCGTAAATAATGGGATACCAATAATGAGTGTAACGATAAATGCACCTACAAAACTAACTTTGCGTGCTTTATCTTTTAGAAACCTTTCAGTCGCTTTACCAGGTTGAATACCGATAAAATAGTTGCCACTCTTTTGAAACATCTCAGCTTTATTCTTTGGATTTAACATAAAAACAGAAAGCCAGAAATTAAAAACAAATAACATTGAGACAAATAATGTGATTCCTACAGGATTAGTGAAACTTATAAAAGACGTATCAACATAATCACCTAACGTTAATGCATGTAACATTAAATCAACAAAATACTTCAAACTTATAAATAGTGCAATTGTAATCATAATCGATAAACTGCCACTTGGATTTAACTTCCAGGCAATATAAGGTTTCTGATAAGGCGTTGAAACCGTCATAATATCCTCATATTTAATATGATACTCTGATAACTCAAGCACTAATAAAACAATAAATGCAATTAATACAAATATAAAAGCAAACATAACAATGATCGGACCAACCGAAAATAATACAGAAGATTGGCTAAGAAAGCTTCTAATAATACTAATGAAAACGATAGGCATTGCTCCAGCAATCCCTCTAATTGTATTAATATCAGCCATCCACATTAAAAGCATACTTCCACTAATTAATACAAGCATCGCAATCCATTGTGAATATGGCTGTTCAGGGTTTAAAATATATGCTTGTCTGACTAAAAAATAACTTTGAATAATTGCGATTATTAGAGTTAATATTTTTTCTCTAATACTTCGTTCATATTGAGTAAGTTTAACCATTTTCTCCGGAAACTTATAATAATAAAGCATAGTGATTATCATCGCTGTTAACCACGGACCAAGTCCTAGAGAAAAAATATTAATACTATCTAAATTGCCTCCCATATTGGCGATTGTCATTTTATAAGTTGAATCTATGTTTAGTTCATTTGGTGTTGATAACAATGGAATACGCGTTCCTATTACATAAATGATTAATAATAAACATGTAAATAATAAACGCCTTCTCACCGTTTTCCATTCATTCATTTCAATGTAATGGCTACTCATAATTTTACTCCTAATTATAGAAATATATTTAATATTATACCAAAGTACAAGTACGCCTGTGCGTACTTGTACTCTAGATAATATCATATTAAATTATACTTCTTCATTTCCTTCATCATTGTCTTTCTTTTTCTTCTTAAGCAATCCAAGACCCGCAAGTAACGCAAATGCACCTGGCAATAACGTACCGCTACGTTCACCCGTATCCGGAAGAATCTCTGCATGCTTAGATGAATCTTTCGTATTTCCTAGGCTATCTTTATCATCTTCTTGATAAGCAGGTAATATATCTGCATCATCATTATCATCTTCTTGATAAGCAGGTAATATATCTGCATCATCATTATCATCTGCAGGAGTTACTGAATCATCATAGTAACGGCAACGTTGCAAAATCATCTTCCTCATAAGCATTTGACATACTAGTTGATTGAGAAGTCATAGACTCAGAACTTGATTCGCTCATAGTTCCACTTGTCGATTCTGAAATTGAACCTGACGTTGACTCACTTACTGAACCACTTGTCGATTCTGAGATTGAACCTGATGTTGATTCACTTACTGAACCACTTGTCGATTCTGAGATTGAACCTGATGTTGATTCACTTACTGAACCACTTGTCGATTCTGAGATTGAACCTGACACTGATCCAGAAGTTGACTCACTCACCGAACCGCTTGTTGATTCTGAAATTGAACCTGATGTTGATTCGCTTACTGAACCACTCGTCGATTCTGAWAYTGAACCTGATGTTGACTCACTTACTGAWCCACTCGTTGATTCTGAAATWGAACCWGATGTTGATTCACTCACMGARCCACTYGTYGATTCTGARATTGAACCTGAYRYTGATTCRCTTACTGARCCRSWRGTTGATTCTGAWAYYGARCCTGATGTYGACTCACTTACTGAWCCRCTSGTTGATTCTGAAATMGAACCTGATGTTGAYTCACTYACWGAKCCACTTGTTGAYTCTGAAATTGAACCWGAWRYTGATTCACTYACMGARCCRCTTGTYGATTCTGATACTGAACCTGATGTTGACTCCGAAATCGAACCTGACGTTGATTCTGAAATAGAACCTGATGTTGACTCACTTACTGAACCACTTGTTGATTCCGAAATTGAACCTGATGTTGATTCACTCACAGAACCACTTGTTGATTC